>CALICZ010000142.1 GCA_938049075.1 uncultured Candidatus Saccharibacteria bacterium | reverse complement strand
CTAGCTGTCGCCATTGACGCCGAACGCGCTCAATATCTTGGCGTAGTTGATCTGTTGATTCTTTCCGTTTGAAGCCGAATTCTTGGTAGTAGTCTATGGTGGTTTCCTGTTGCAGATCGGACATTCTACTCTCATCTCCATTGTATGAGGGGCTCATATACGATAATGGTGACTCTGTCTGAGAAGGTATATAGTGAGGCTAATTCGTAAAACTAACCGACGCTGGCATCTGCGCAGTTCACAGCACTTTCGATGCATGCTGTAAATAAGCCTTACTGATTTGGTGTAGGAATAACTGGCTGCATACTGCTAATGATTCTGTTTTAAGAACTGACCTTGACGATCTTAACTGATAGATGCACGGCTATGCTAGTCGTTCATTGCTGCAGGAATCGCCTCATCAAGGTACCATGTCCAAAATGCGCGACGAGCGTTAACATCAACATCTTCTGCAGCCTGCCAATTCAACCCGCGAGCAGCAGCAGCCGAGCAGGCGTAGCTCAAATCGAGTGAATCTGGCAGTAGATCGTCATCCTTGAGGTCGCTATCCATATCGACTTCGTAGTACAGATCTCGATGACAGGCTGACATCACCGCACTAGCTGCGGCATCGGCCACGAAGGTTGCTGGCTCGGTGATGCTGTCGAGCTCCACATCGAAGAGGAGCTCTTCAAAGTAGCTGCGTGCACGCTCCTCTGCTTCTACTGGATCAGCCTGTCCATCTGCAACATTCTGTGCGAGCGTGAGAAGATCTTCGACTCCAGAATCATCAGGGAAAGCACGATACCAAACATCTTGTACATGGCGAACACACATTGTATTGAGCCGGATACGAATTTGATATGAGAGGTCAGCATCGCTCTCATCAATCATTGCTCGCCAGATCGTAATACGGCGCTGTAGTGAGAGGATTGCTTTTTCGTTTGCGGCGAGTTCTTCGCGGCCGAGTTGTAGTTGTTGGTTGAGATTGTTCATATCAATCATTTACAAGACTCCTTGCTTACTAAGTATAGACCACATACTACCATCCTGTGGCGGTTTTGTACAATTGCATGCATAGGATAAATGCAGAAGTTAACACTTCGATCGCATCTCCATCCATTCTGCGGTATAATATAGCAAATGAGCAGAGCACTATATCGGACGTATCGGAGTCGATCGCTTGATGAGATTGTGGGGCAGTCGCATATCACGCGGATTTTGCAGCGAGCAATTGCTCGTGGGCGCATTGCCCATGCCTACCTCCTGACGGGGCCGCGCGGGGTGGGTAAGACGTCGATTGCTCGCATCTTGGCACACGAGATCAACGGCCTGCCATATACCGACGAGTCGACCCATCTTGACATCATCGAGATCGACGCAGCGAGCAATAACTCTGTAGAGGATATCCGTGATTTGCGCGACAAGGTGCAGATTGCGCCCACCAGCAGTCCAAAAAAGATCTACATCATTGATGAAGTTCATATGCTCAGCAAGTCGGCCTTTAATGCCTTGCTCAAGACGCTAGAAGAGCCACCCGAGCACGTCGTCTTCATTCTTGCGACGACCGATGCCGATAAGCTCCCGGCGACGATCTTGAGCCGGGTGCAGCGCTTCAATTTCCGAGCAATTAGTCCACGTGATGCAGCCAAGCATTTGACGTTTATTGCTGAGCAGGAGAAGATTGCCATTACATCCGATGCATTGGAGCTGATTGCCGAGCAAGGGAAGGGAAGCTTCCGCGACAGCATTAGCTTGCTCGACCAACTGCGCTCACTGAGCGATGAGACAATCGACCGCACGATGGTCGCAGAAGTGCTGGGCCTTGCGCAGGATGAGCTAGTAGAGGAACTGCTGACTGCTTATGCCACGGCAGAT
>CALICZ010000141.1 GCA_938049075.1 uncultured Candidatus Saccharibacteria bacterium | reverse complement strand
TGGCTGCAGGCTGTGCTTGACGATTCAAGGCTCACTGCCGCGCAGCGTGCTGCTGTCCTGCGCTGCGTGCCAGCTGAGTGGGACTACTGGGAGGTTGTTGCGCGCAATCAAGACGATGACAACGCGTATTGGCAAACTGCTGAGATGCGGGTGTTGCCACCAGACCACATGCAGTATGCGATTGAGCAACTGGTCGCGTGTGGGCGGGCGTGGGATGCGATCGATAGTGTGTCGTTGTCGATACGTTCCGCCAAGCAAGATGGTGTTACGACCGACTTGACGGTAGATGTATTGCTTGATCTGTTTCGCATCGCGTGCACCCAAGAGTCGGCCAAGATCTCCTCGTTGTCGTACAGGGCCGGTAAGGTGCTCGATTATATCGTTGAACTAAAAGCTGATCAGGTGGATATTTTATGGCTAGAACTCTTGCTTTATCCGTTCATTGACCATTATCGAGAGCCGATAGTTCTCCATCGCACTCTTGCGACTGAACCCCACTTGTTTGTTAGGCTTATGGAGGTGGCGCGTCGCGACAAAACCATGCTCAGGATGGATCGCAGTGCTTCATTTCGCATGGCTACGAGCGTGCTCAACGGCTGGCGTGGCTGCCCAGGCATGACGGCGGATGGGGAGCTCGACGCGGCGGTGATGCAGCAATGGGTCGAGGCTGCGCGGCAAGGGCTGGCCGCTGCCGAGCTTTTAGACATAGGTGACTACGAAATCGGCAGACTTCTCGCCAACAGTCCAGAAGATGAGAATGGAACGTGGCCGTTGCCAGCTGTTTGTACACTCATCGACGAAGTCGGAAGCAAGAATCTTGACGAAGGCTTTATCGCTGAAATGTGCCGTGGCCTCATGTCGAGTGTGCGAGGAGTCTACGACGGTGGCCAACAAGAACACGAGAGCGCACAGCGCTACCAGGCGTTGAGCAAGCAGATCCGATTGACATCGCGGCACACAGCTCGACTATTAAAGAAGGCGGCTGACCGATACAAGGATAGAGCAAAAGAGGAAGACGAACAGGCCCTGGCACGGCAGGACGCACTGTAGGGCTCGCTGGTTGCCATTCGTCGGGATCGGCGCAGTGCTGTAGGAGTGCTGCGCCGATCCTTCTT
>CALICZ010000140.1 GCA_938049075.1 uncultured Candidatus Saccharibacteria bacterium | reverse complement strand
TGATTAGCGACAAACAAGGGGTATTGCTCGGCGGGACTATTGTTGCTCCACGTGCTAGTGAACTCATCCAAGAGGTCACGCTCGCCATCAAGCACGACCTCACTGCTGAGCAGTTAGCAGAGCTCCCGCACGTTTTCTTAACGTGGAGCGAGGCAGTGCGAACGGCGGCAAGTAAGCTGTCGCGTAAGTAGAGAGATCTGTTTTGTAGCTGAGGTATTTTCGTCTTCTTAATAACCTAGGAGTTTGAGCTTATAGCTCGACACCATCGGATTAGTCTTTTCTCTTCTCTGCTACTTCTGACAGTAGAACGGTATAGAGGAAAAGAGTGGAAATTGCTAGAGCTTGAGTAGTGAGGCAAAAAATTGAATATACTGCCGTATTCTTCATAAAAACAGAGAAGACTATAGTACAAATTATATAAATGCAGTCTATTACGAAGAAGTTTGCGAGACTCTAGAGCTTACAAGAAGCTCGTTGGTGAAGACTCTGTCATGCTGGCTTATCGTGCTATGAGACACGGCGTATTGCTAAAATGGCAAAGAGCATCCACTTTCAGCTCCATTTAAGCATGGCGGGGCATACTACCCGAGTAGCACACGCTACCACCTCCCTTACCACGCAAGCCGCCATTCCTCCTCCCGGGCGGCTTGTTTTGTGTCTGCGCCTAGCATATTGCGCATAATAAAACTAGTATTTACTCCTCTTGGCAAAATGAATATACTATTGCCATGGCATATCTTGTTGCAGTGTCTGGTGGTGTGGATAGTGTGGTGCTCTTGGATGTGATGGCGGCGCAGGCGACGGAGCCGTTGATTGTGGCGCATGTCGATCACGGAATCCGGGGCGAAGCATCGGCAGCAGATGCGCGCTTTGTGGCGGCATTGGCGGCGCGCTATGGACTACCCTTTGTGTCTACTCAGCTTAAGCTTGGGCCGAATGCGAGCGAAGCGACAGCGCGAGAGGCTCGGTATGATTTTTTGCTCGATACAGCAGCGCAATACCAAGCACCAGTGGTAACAGCACATCACTTGGACGATTTAGTAGAAACAGTGGCGCTTAACTTAGTACGTGGAACGGGATGGCGTGGGCTGGCCGTGCTGAACCGCCCCGGGGTGGAGCGGCCACTACTGGGCTGGCGCAAGGCAGATATCCGTGCCTATGCACTGGCTCATCACCTGGAATGGGTAGAAGATGAGACGAATGCGAGTGACCGCTACACGCGCAATCGGCTGCGGCGCTCCATTCAGCGGCTCCTTACGGCAGAGCAGGCGGCGCAGATT
>CALICZ010000139.1 GCA_938049075.1 uncultured Candidatus Saccharibacteria bacterium | reverse complement strand
GTGTTTCGTGCGGCGCTGGTTTGGTAAGCGCGCCGCGGGGTATACACTCCTCACACTGATTGGCACACCCCTACTAATGCGCTATGGCTTCGAGATACGAATGTATGCTTTGGGGTCACTCATCGGTGTGAGCGCCACCACTGTACTGGCGCGCGCCTGGCACGACGACCGTTGGCGCGACTGGATGCTCTATGCGGTGCTTGTCGCTTTTGGTATGGGGACGTTGTATTATAGCGCCTTACTCTGGCTAGCCCAGCTGCTCTGGCTCATGGTTATGACCTACCGTCGCCAAGGTCTACAACAGTGGTGGAAACTGCCGTGGCTCTGGGCGTATGTCGTGAGCTTTATGCTGTTCTTGCCATGGCTACCAACCTTCTTGGGGCAGATTGGCAATGGTGCTTTGGCCGAGATTGGCCAGCCGATGAATCTGCAGAATTTGCTTGGCATCGCATCCTTCAACATGATTTATAAGCCATCTTGGTTGCTAGGCGTTGTGTCGTCGCAACTTGTCCTTATTATTATCTGTGCCGTTGCGTGGGCGTGGCCTCGTGCCATGCGTTCGTTGCCGCATCCCGAGCTTGCTTGGCTATTGCTTGCTCATGTGGGCGTGCCAGTCGCAGCACTGATCGTTGTGTCACTATCTGCTCCAATGTATGTCGAGCGCTATCTTGCTCATGTGGTAATTAGTGGTATCACTATTGCAAGTGTTGTCCTCTATACGGCCTGCGTAGCCCTGCATCGTTCGCCATTGCGCTGGCACAAGGCTGTGTCAACCGCTCTCTTGGCACTTCTGCCGGTGGTTATGTTTTATGGTATGGTGCAGTTATCATTGCAGGGCAACTTCAACTTCCAGCGTGATGAGCGACCCAATGTAAAGCAAGTTGCCACCCAGCTCGGCACCTGCCATGATGGGAGTGTCATCCTTGCAGCCGACCCGTATATCGCCATAGAGATAAGCTATTATCTCGAGCAAGCGCAGTCACGTTGCCCCATCTACATGGCCTATGTGGGTGGCCCACTGATGGGCGGCTACGCACCGCTCGAAGGGAGCACCACGTATCGTAAGGTAGCCGACACCACTCAGCCCTTTACCGATGCCAAAAAAATCAACGTTCTCTACTATAGCAGCTCGACCGCAACCACCACCCCAACACTACCCAGCGCTTACACTCTGCGCTCCGTCACTGGTGACCCACTCGTGCTGATGCAGTTTGCCCGTGACTAGTGCTCGAGCATTATACCATCTATACAGTGGTGGATAGTTCATAGCCTCACCTATTAATTGCAGATTACCCCGCCATCATCTACACTAGAAGGACAAGGAGGCATGTATGATCGAACAACTCAAAAGACAGCTTATTGGTGCGTGGTGGGTAATTATTATCATGAGCCTGTCGTTGATTATCTTTGGCGGCGTCTCGCTTGCGATGCCGGCAGTGGCGCTCACTGTTTTGATGATACTCCTCGCTATTTTGATCATCATCTGGGGCCTGTCGCAGCTGGTACGTGGGCTGCAGGTAGCAGATGGTCAAGCGAAGACGTTTCTCGTAGTGGTAGGTGCGCTGCTTATTCTGCTTGGCGCGGTGATGCTTGCCAACCCTCGGGTTAGTGTGGCGACGCTCAGCTTTGTCCTTGGCTGGGTAGTGATGCTACGTAGCCTCATCGACCTTATACTCAGCCGCATCTTTCCCACCAGGAGCCGTACGCGAGCGCTCTGGCTCATGTCTGGCGTGATCGGTGTGGTCGTGAGCTTCATCCTCTGGCTCTTCCCTGTCGGCAGTGCCCAGCTTTTTGTCCAAATCGTTGGTGGCTATGCACTGGTCAGTGGTATCATCCTCCTTGCCAATGCCATCGAGCTGCGCCGTACACTGCGCCGTCGTATGCGTGGGCATCGCACAGCCAACAAGCCAATCGACCGGGATAAGGTGATCGACCTGTAGCATAGATTGTAATATTTATCTATCAAAATATGTTGCTTTTTGCCCTGCCGCACACACTCAGGGCTAGTATCTCGAAAGCACCGATCTCGCACCACTAGATAGAGCTAAATACCGGTTATTGCAACGAAATTTCATAAGGCAGCGAGGAAAATGCGGCTAGTATAGAAAAGGGCTAGGCTTGAGGCCGTACTACCTTAGCCTCGCCCCATTTATTGCTATCTTAGCTGGCAGAGTGTATAGCTCGCGGAGAGTAACATCTGGGCTTAGATCTTTATGATGCTAATTTTACCTCTGCAACTCCGGCTCACACACTGCCGGTTGGGTTGGCTCAACGGCGCGGATCACATGGCAGTAGCGCAGCACACCATCGGTCGCTCGCGACTCATTCTCGCCAGATTGCGCACGGTAGGTATCACACCCACCCTCTTTGGGCTCGCTCTCTGAGCCCTTCACATGATAGACAAGCCCCCGAGTGGTGCGCGTCGTTGCCTCTATACAGTATGTTGCCGATGCGACGTATTTGAGTGTCGCTGTCACATTCTCACTCTTATTATAATCAGCTGGGAGCGATGTCGGATAGCCATTATAAAACGTCCTATAGGCTGTCATTGCCGCGGCAGCAGCTCGCAGATCACTCACGAGCTCCGTCTGGGCTGCACGCTGACGCCACGCACCATACCCCACGATTGACGCCGACACCAAGATCGCTAGTATCGCCACCACTGTCAAAATCTCAACCAGCGTAAACCCTCGCTTATTCATGTCTTCATCATAACATAAGCGTCTTGGAGAGTACAGATGGTATTACTGTGTTTTGTCGATACATGATCGCCCACCCGCATTCACCGCCTGATCTGGGTTACTCTACACCAAGTAGCTAATAATCTCATCTGCCACTGCAATAGCCGATGGATAGGTGCTCGTGTCAATCGGGCCACCGGGTGTTAGGTCGTGACTAGCCAGCACCGCTGGGAATTGCTGCATGCTATCCATGTCATCCTCGCCATCACGCATAAATTCTTCGAAGCTCTGAATCACCGCTGCATCGCGCCCAGCACGCCGCCTGGCCTCGGCCACTCCCTTAAAGCGCTCATAGCGGAGTTCATCTGGCGCTGTGAGCACCACCGTCCGGTAGCGACCACCCAGTCGCTCCTTAAGGCGACAAGCGCTGCGGTAGTCACGCAGGCCATCGAGCACCACTAGCTCCACACCAGGCCGCTCAAGTAGCTCCAGTGCCCGGTCGGCCAGCAAGCTCGGTGCAGACTCCGTCATGATTTGCAGCACGCGCAAATAATCGCTCCGCTTGCGCAGTGTCATATGATGGCTCGCGGCATATTCGCGCAAGACATCGCTCGGACGAAACAAAACAACCCCGGCACCTAGCCGCGGCATTAGCTCACGAATTGTTGATGATTTGCCGGCGAGTTCTCGCCCAGTAATATTCACAATTTGGATGGTTCGAGTAGATCTCATACACCCTATTGTAGCATGGCATTCGCGGCAGAAATACCTCAAAAATGGCAAATTTATGGTATTTGTTCTATTTTTGGCTCATAACCTCTGTCTATACTCTCCTCTATATCTGCAACTTTATTCGATGAAGTATGCGGACTGGCCACTACAATAAGTGCTGTACCC
>CALICZ010000138.1 GCA_938049075.1 uncultured Candidatus Saccharibacteria bacterium | reverse complement strand
GCAGGTATGGCGTGATACGGTGGTGCACTACCAGCCAATTAGTCGCTACCCTACCACCGCCCGCGATATCTCGGTCCAAACAAGTACAGCGATTACCTATGATGAACTCATGCAAGCAGTCTCGAGCGCTATGACTCGGGCTAGCGAAACATACCCAGATGTAACGATCCGCGATCTCACGCCGCTGAGTATTTACAAAGCAACCCCTGATGCATCGCATCAAACCACCACATTTCGTCTAACGCTATCGAGTAGCCAAGCAACACTGAGTGCTGAGCGTGTCCGTTCGATCATCCGGACAGTGTTTGCACCCGAGCAGCATGTGCTGTTTCAAGGTGTTGACTTTGGCGAATGAGGTTGATGCAAGCGACGCTGTGGTAGGCGATTGCGCAGGCGGAGGAAACTCCGCCGCGTGGGTCGACCAATCAGCACGCCAAATGACGCACCAGCCGCAATGGCAATAGCAATGAGGACAGCACGCACCAGCAGGCCTGCCTCGCTTGAGCCAGTCGTCACGACGCCCATGAGCCCATTGTAGAGCGTGACGCCTGGCACGAGCGGGACGATCCCGGCATTGACAATGGCAAGGCTGGGCATATGCCACAAACGGGAAGCGGTTGTCGCAATAAAGCCAATTACCAAGCCCGCTGCCGCACTGGCCGCAATAGCAGACATGCTCCAGCCAGTAATGGCGAGGTATATATCATAGCCAAGCATGCCAGTTGCACCAGCCAGAATGATGCCGACTGGCTGAGTGTGGTTGCCGAGGGCAAAGGTGGCAGCAATAGCAGCTGCTCCGATATACTGATACATCGTGCCGGTCAGCTGCAACTGATCGGGCGTGGCAACAAATTCAATCCCAAAACGCCGCGCTGTATACAGACCAATCATCACACCAATCACCACACCCATTGTCATCATTGCCACTTTGAGTAGTCGACCCGTCGCCGTCACGTAATATTCGTCGATTGCATCTTGGAAGGCACCAACGATCATCATCCCTGCCACCAAGAGCACGATACCGCTAACGGTTATAATGGTTGGGTTGATGATACCAAGAACATCGAGATAATGATTGGTAGCAAGCCACGTGATGATGGTTGCAACCAATGTAATAACGCTTGCCGCGATGATTTGAGTAAAGAACACAGGAAGAGCAATGCGATTTAAGCGGCCTAGCAGCCACATAATTGCCACACCCATCACAAAGGTAGCAAAAATCACTGGTAATGACGCCGTATAGAGCAAGGCCGAGCCAGCGCTGAGCCCACCACCTGCCAGATAAATTACCCAGGGTGGATAGCGTCGTGGCTTGGCAACGATAGCATCGAGCTCGCGCTCGGCAGCATCGAGGGTGAGCGCTCCCTCAGCAATAGTAGCGGCCAGGGTCTGGAGGCATTGCATATGTTGGTAGTTGATCTCGCGCGGTGGGATAGTGCGCAGAAGCGTCAGTGGTTCGTAATCGTTACCTCGATCTTGCGATAAAATAAGTTGCGACGAAATAACGTCGATATGTACTTTGCGGGTACAGTAGGTGTCCGTAATACTGAGCGCCATATGAACGACATTTTGAGCTGGTGTGCCCATTGAAATGAGCTGGTCAGCAATGCTCATTGCGAGGCGTAGGGCACGCATATTGGGTGTGAGAGCACCATCAAGTTTCTCGACTGGTGCTGATTGCAGCGCGGTCGTACCGCCAATAGCCAGGCGGGCAAGCAGAGGTGAAAATAAGGTGTGGAGACGGTTCATCGCTTTTTAGTATACTGAGAAAAATCGTCATTGCAAGAGGCGTGTTGGCCGATGGTTGTTCGCGTGGTGTTTCTGCGCAAAGCAAGGTGGCAGTGAGCAATAGGATTAACAAGGAGTATACAGCAAAGACTAGACAGCATTTATCGTCGCGACCTCTGTTATCTAGCAGTCATACTGGCAAGTGTGCTATACTGGGCAAGATAGATTAGTCGATGAAACAAGAGGAGTTATGGCAACAACCAAGACACAACGCTGGATTATTATTGTTATTTTGGTCGCGACGGTTGTCGGGATACTAGGGTCATTTGCGGCGACGTTTCTCGCTTCGGAGAACTACAAGAATGACCAAGCCAAAGCGCAAAAGGCGCAAGAAAAATACCAGAAGCTCATGAAGGATTACCAAGCTAAGACAGCTGCTCAAGCCCAAGAGTTGTCAAACAAATATTATCCAACCTTTAGCCAATATACGAGCCGGGTTGGTGAGTTTGACCGCGATAGTGTGAAGGAGCTCTCCAGCGAAGACTTGGTGGTTGGCGATGGTGAGGAGATCAAGGATAATACGGCATTTGCGGCCTACTACATTGGCTGGAACCCAAAAGGCAAGGTATTTGACCAATCTATCAAAGACGGCAAGCTTGATGCACCATTTGCCGTTGAGGGTGGACTCAAGAGCGCGAGTGTCATCACTGGCTGGAAGGAAGGTATCAAGGGGATGCGCCTTGGTGGAGTACGTGAGCTAACCATCCCTTCCGACAAAGCATACGGCGAGAAAGGCCAAGGCAATGACATTCCCGCCAATACT
>CALICZ010000137.1 GCA_938049075.1 uncultured Candidatus Saccharibacteria bacterium | reverse complement strand
ATAAGGCTGGCAAAACCCGCGACGACGTAAGCCTCTTCCTTATCCATGATGCGGAAGAGTATCTGAGTGGTCCAAGCGACACGGTAACAAGTAGCTAGACTTGATATACAGCCTCTCCTTATCTTCTAGCCCATGGAGTAGCTCGCTATTATCACTCAGCATTGCTATAATAGAATTATATCAACACTAACCATGGAGGATTTCACATGGGACTTACCGATGATATCAAAGCCAAAGCCGATGACGCACAAGCCAAAGTCAAAGCAGCAGCCAGTGATGCAAAAGATAAAGCCGAAGAAGTAGCTGAGAAGGCCAAAGACGCTGCAGAAGATGCTGTCGACATCGTAAAGGATAAGGCAAACGACCTCGAAAACAAAGCCCACGAGACTAAGGGCTACGTAAAGGGTAGGATGGATCAATAAAACCTTCATCTCTTGATAGCTACGAGAGCTGCTCTACATGTTAGAGCAGCTCTTTTGGTGTGAGTGCACGTTTGCGAGGCAGTAATATACATGGTACGATGAGAAAAACACAAGGAGGAACTAACTATGCCCATCCATAACCCTGCCGACTATCCCGCCATCATCGCGCGCCTCAGAACCAAGCTTTCTGAAAAGGGTGTGGTGATGGGGCCGACGCTTAACGAGGCGGAAATCGAAGCGTTCTGCCTGTAACACGCGCTTGCCCGAGGCCTATCGCCTGTTTCTTCAGCAGGTGGGTGATGGCTGTGAGGATATCAATCGGCCCAATGGCATGAGCGTGTATGGCCTCAAACGGTTAGCTGATACAGAAGTGAAGGATCTATCGCGCCCCGTCACCATCGACGAATACTGGCTATGGGAGGCCGAAGAAGACAAAGCCATGCTCACCGACGAGGTGTTCGATCAGCGGCTGGGCAACCAAGGCGTGCTCTTGCTGGACCAAGGCTGCGGTGATACTTACCAGCTCATCACAGCGGGCAAGCCAACTGGTGAGGTGTGGAACTTCTGTGATGTAGGAGCAGGCCCCTGCTGCGAGCGCCAGGACTTCCTTGGTTGGCTCGAGCTCTGGCTGGATAGCGATGGTGACCCAGATTTCTTCAAAGATTATGTCTATCCAGAGAGTGCATAGCGTCTCATAATACCCCGCACCCCATAGCATATCTCTCCAGGGGGTATTGCCATGAGCGTGCACATGCTACACTGAGGGTATGACGAAACCATTTCTACTACTCCAATCGCGCCCCGAGGACGAGGCGTCGGATAACGAATATCAGGCATTTTTGCAGTTTGGCGGCCTTACACCAGCAGAGCTTGAGCGAGTGCGTATTGAGGCAGAGCAGCGCCCCACGCAGCCGCTTGCTGCCTATAGTGGCGTGCTAATGGGTGGCGGGCCAGCCAACTTTGCCTACCGGCCAGAGGAGAAATCAGCCGAGCAGCGCCAGTTCGAGGCTGTGATGATGCCGCTCCTGCGCGAGATTATGGCCCACGATGTGCCATTTCTTGGCGCTTGCCTAGGCGTTGGCGCACTGGTATCGGCACTGGGTGGTACGCCCAGCTTTGCCTATGGCGAGGCGATTGGTGCAGTGCCCATCACCCTCACACCAGCAGCTAGGGATGACCCACTCCTTGCCGACTTACCCACTACCTTCGACGGCTTCGTTGGGCACAAAGAAGGGGTGCTCGAGCCACCAGCTGCCTGCACCGTCTTAGCACGCTCGCGTACCTGCGTGCAGATGCTGCGTGTGGGGCGCAACGTGTATGCCACGCAGTTCCATCCCGAGCTCGACCCGGAGAGTCTTGCCTTGCGCATTGATATCTATCGCCATGCTGGCTACTGTGCTCCGGACGAAGCCGATACTCTCATCGCCAATGCCCGCCAGCAAACCGTCACCGAACCAGTCAAGATCCTGCGCCAGTTTGTGCAGCGGTATCGGCAGTAGACCTTACGCTCAGTTTTTTATATCCTGCATTCAATAACTCCCCTCGAGCTGTTAATAGTCGATATGGCTACTGTATTGCTAGACAAAAGCCGGCTCGTAATACACACCCTATTACTTACCAGATAAAGTGACAGGGAAGAGAACATAAGGGGTCTCGATACGCTAAAGAATGCGGGCTGATTGTCAATTTCTTATGCAAAATACCTCACCCATATGGGTAGTAGGCTATAGCACGATCTTTAGGTGATAGTCGGAGCTAGGTATTAGCTGTATCTTGCCTGAGTGTAATTCTATGAAATCCATCTATGAGTCCATATAGGGGATGGCCTATAGGGTATTGGTAAGAACAGAGGTAACATGACTTGCAAATTATCAGTATATCATATATGATAAGGAACATTATGAAATTATTTGAAAAAAGTTCAATACCGAATCACGTACGGATTCATACTAATTCTGTTATTCCACCATCGATCAAGCGCTACGACGGTGCACATACTGCACCAGTTAGCCTAGCAACTGACATACGTCTAGAAGGTGAAGGGCCCAAGCAGCGCCTAGTGGTGGATGTTGTCCATACGACGCAGGGCAGTTATATGGATTTTGTCGATCGGCGCATTGTGCCAACATGTGATTTTGCAGCTACTGCGTTGCCCGGTATGACAAGTGAGCTGTGTGGCTGGATGGGCGAAGGCGAAGATGACGGAGTGGTGAATGTCCTCGCACTTTTTCGGCCAGATGATGCTACAGAAAGAGATGCAATCAACGAGCGACACAGCTCAGAGGGAGTGCGCGCACGGCGTATTGGTAAGCTTGCTGCCTGGGCGATGGCACAGCACTTGCTCCTTGGTGATCAGGCTGGTGAGCAGATGACCTTTGACACTAGAACACTGCGAAAAACGATGAGCAAGCACAGTAAGCGTGGTGACGTAGCAATACTCCTGCCGTAAGTTCATACCTTGTAAAGGGCATAGCTACGCTATATACAAGCTTATGAAAACATAAGAAGCTCGGTCTTTATACACGAGCTTCTTTGCTTTTGACGGTGGCTAGAGAATCGCTACTTGCCGAGTGATCAAACAGCCGTGCTTGGCTACTATTGATCGAAAATGATCTATACATAGATACCCCACCACCCACTAATAGAGATAGGGCTATCCCTATACAGCAGCGTGACATACCGCCTCAATATTATGCCCGTTTGGGTCGATGAGGAAGGCACCGTAATAGTCTGGATGATAGATCGCTCGCACGCCTGGTGCGCCATTGTCCTGTGCTCCTGCTGCTAGGCCAGCTGCATAGAATGCATCAACTGCTGCCCGCGACGGTGCAGCAAAAGCAAAGTGCAGTGGTGATGATGGTTCGCCTTGCCCAAGCCAAAATATCCCCGTATGTTTTGTTTGGTCTGGATTGCTAAAGCCTACGCCATATGATTCGTCAACTGTCTTCGCATACCCCAGTGGTGCCAACACTGCTTCATAAAAAGCTTTGCTTGCTTCAATGTCTTTAACGATAATGCCGAAGTGGTCGATCATGAGGTACCTCCTTGTGATATACCGCTTAGTATGTTGTCTCCCAGTATACGCCACAAATGATGACAGAGGCAATGGCTTCGTAAGGTGAAATGATAGATAAGCACAGGTGGGTGATAGGGGTATGGGTATTATTTTCACCTCTCACTATCACACGCAGTGGAATGAATAGTGGCGTGGATAGCTATACAGCAATGCAAAAGCGAAGAAAATGACTACCTCACAGTGGTCTAGTGTCGGTAAAAAATCTCCACGACTTTTCCACATCCCTGCAGACACTAGATATGGGCACACTATATATAGTGTGGGTAAAGCAGAGGCTGGATAACAACAGGGGTAGCGGTGGTAAAAAAATGCCAGCACAATGCCGTATATAGCGCGCACCTCACACACCATATGGTATAATTACCTCGATAACCCCATAAACAAGGAGACAAGCAGATGAGTAATTTTCCGGTAGTGCGCGTCGAGCGTGTTGATGTGCGGAATGAGAGCGCGTCGAAGATAGATGTGTGGGCACGCATCAAGAATGAGTCCGACCGGCAGGTGAAGGTTGTGAGCTGGGAGTATCTGGGGAATATGCGCAATGAGTCGCACACGCTCAACCCGGGCAACACAGTGGATGTGATGCTCTATAGCGGTGCACCCAAGAATTATCCAGACCAAATGTACATTCGCTACGAAGCCGAGCATGATGGTGGCAGGCATTACTTCTTGGCGCGGCACCAGGCGAAGTTTGATGAGCGCTACAATAATGACACCAAGTGGTATCGGCCATCAGACTGGATGGAGTTCCAGCGCGTGGACCGTGGTAACTAGCATGGCAGCCACTCCGCGCATTTTCTATACCGATGGCAGCGCCAGCCCCAATCCTGGCCCGGGCGGCTATGCCGTCATCGAGCAGGGCAAGCCCGTGGCGCTAGGCAGCGAGCCAGGCAACACGACGAACATCCGCATGGAAGGGATGGCCCTCATCGCAGCTATGCGGTTGGCTGGGGTTGAGGAGTGTGAGATCCACACCGATAGCGAGTTTTGGGTCAATGTCCTTACCAAGTGGGCACCCGGCTGGGCAGCCAAGGGCTGGCGCAAGAGCAGCGGGCCGATCAAGAATCTCGAGCTGGTGCAAGAAGCCTATGCACTCTATACCACTGTGCAGCCAAAGCTCATCTGGGTGCGTGGCCACAATGGCCATGAACAAAACGAGCTGGCCGACCAATGGGCCAACCGAGCACGAGCTGGGGAGCGGCTAGAGGAAAAATAAGTAGCTAAAAACCGGTCAATAGCGACCGGTTTTTAGCTATGGAAAATCTGGCTACGAGATAACTTGAGTGCGGTTGTATCTTTCTTATCGCGTTGTGCTGCATCGACAAGGTGGG
>CALICZ010000136.1 GCA_938049075.1 uncultured Candidatus Saccharibacteria bacterium | reverse complement strand
ACTGAGCATACGCTTCGGCAGTGCCACTTTACAAGTGAGAGGTATAAATACTGTGTGCGTCGTGCACTATTGCGCGAAGCTAACTCGTGGCGTACAACAAATATGCGGTTATATCCGGCAGCAGCGGAGCGTGCACAGCAATACATCAATAAGCAGCGCGACAAGCTAGCGATGCGAAGCGTGCGTGCCGTTAAGGCAGTGTTTGTGGCTAGCGGAATAGTGCAGGGGCCAGATTGGTGTCATACGGTTATTCCAAAGCGTACTGAGTGGCAGCAGGATAAAGCTCTACTGCCATCGGTAGCTAACGATATATACCAAAAGTTAGTTCAGGAGGCAGTCGATTGGGCGGTGGCGCAGTGCGAACAGATAGCCTTTGATGAGCTACAGCAACCATGCTACGATGACGAAATTGCAATCTGTAAACCGGAGAGTCAACATCTCGATGCATTGCAAACAGAACATACAGCGTTAGTTACGCAGGCTCAGCAGCTTGAACAATCGCGAGACGAGGAACATACAACAGTACCGGCTAATACATTGCTGTCCTTCTGCCACTATCTCACAGAGCATGTACCACAAATTAGTCAGACGCAAATTGCACTCTTACAATGGTTTGATCGATCGGATAAGGCGATAACTCATGATATAGCACAGCGCTTGGTTGATCGTCTCTGGCCAAAGAGCACACAGCACGCTGATCGTCAGTTAATTGATATGCAAACAGAACAGATCATTGCTGAGGCGGCTGAGCGGCTAGCCAATGCATTGGTGGCGTACCAACCGACAGCTGACCAGCTAGCAACCCATGATTTGCCAAATGTATCTAGCAATAAACGACGCAGCATGGAAGGCTCAGTAGGCCTGCTACCTAACAAGTCGAATCAGCCAGATAATGTCACGTCGCTGCCAGTATCAGAACCACTACACCTTCGTGCAGAAACCAAACGTGTGCCGCTTGATTACCTTACCTTGCCACACAAGCTTGTACCGTGGCTTGAGGTGGATAGTCGTACTGATAGTACGGTGAGTTGTAAAGTTGTTGTCGATAACGTACCTGGGGCGCTCGTGGTTGATTGTCGTAGCAAAGCACTGCAAGAAATTGAACGTCGGATGGATGGTTATCAATCAACTGCATGGGGCTATATAGCACCAAATGTACAACAGCGTCTTATGCATTACGCTCGAGCATCTGTGTCAGACG
>CALICZ010000135.1 GCA_938049075.1 uncultured Candidatus Saccharibacteria bacterium | reverse complement strand
CAGAGCAAGGGGAGGGCGGCACTCCACAAGGCGATCGTGCGTCTGCTGCAGGTGCGCTTCGAGCAAGCCTAAGAGAAGTGGCTGATCCTCGTAAACCGACAGCGCCAGCTGCGCCACCAACTCCAGGGGATATACGTGCAGCGCTTCATGGCGAGGCAGGCACTCACGAAGCACTAGCTCCTCAGACAGTAGAAGAAATTAAAGACGAAGAGAAAAGACGAGCCCTTTGGCGTGCAGAAGAGACGCTTCGCAACGCTCCGGAGGTGTTGGATACTGCAGCAAATCAGTTAGAGAGTATCATTGCAGGTGGCAACGTACCAGCAAGTGTTGTACGTCGTTTGGATTCTGTGGTACAGTCTCTACGCGGCATTAACCTTCATGATCTTGGTGTTGCACAATCGTACGTAGGAACTGAAGCACATGAAATGGACAAGGAGGCGAACAATCGCCAATAATTCCATGCTACCAGAGTGGTACAAAGAACCTCAGCATGGTATAGCTGAGGTTCTTTGCTTTTTTAGCCGTTAGCATGCAGAAGGAAATACACCCACTGCTGGATGACCAGAATGAGATTCTACCCCGAGGTTATTTCATTACTTCCATCACGAGCAACTCCCGCGCGACCACCTGGTTCTCGCGGTAATAACAGAGGTCGGCAGGGCGAATGTGCTGAAGTGGGCGGCGCTGGTAGCCCAGTTGCTCTAGCTGGGTGATGAGTGGCAGGTGAGTAAACTGCCCATCGCTGCCGCGCCACGCGGGCACGGCGATGACCAGTGGCGTGCCGGGGCGCAGCTGGGGACGAATATTAGTGAGAAAATGGCTGATGATATGGTTGCACGTGGTACGCACAGTGCTGAGCTTAGCGGGAGCAGGTGGGGCAGAGAAGGGCTGGCCAAGGTACGTCTCGCAGACGACGGCGCTGAGCTGCTGGGCGTCTGCCCACTGATGAGTAGTGGCATCTGCCTGAGTAATGCTATGTACCGCGCCAGGAGTAGCCGCAGCAGAGCGGCGCTGCAGCCAGGCAAGGTTCTCGCTGGTATAGCTGACCATCTTAGGGTTTAGGTCGCTGCCGCACACATCGTAGCCCAGGAGGAGCGCCTCTTGCAGGACAGTGCCAGTGCCGCAGAAGGGATCGAGCAGCACGGGGCGGGGCGCTGAGTGCTTAGTAGCAGGTGAGGGCTGCACCAGTGGCCCAGCCATATTAACCATCATGCGGGCAAGCTTAGGCGGCAGCATACCGACGAAGGCATCAGTGCGCGGACGGGCTTGGTCGCGTGCGGCCAGGGCAGAAATATTTTGCGCGCCAACACTCTCCGCCACAATAACGCGCCCATCCTGGGCTCGCACCACCAGCAATTCGATATGATGCGGTGAGCGACCAAGCTTGTTGTGGTGGCTCGTGGCAGTATTGAGCGCTGGAGCGGCATTAGGAATAAGGCGCAGGCTCGTGCCAGTTGCGCGCAATTTTGTCTTAAGAATAAGGCCAGTCTTTTGCACCTCGCGGGCACTGACAGAGAAGCCATAAGCACTCATGCCCAGCGTAATCTTGTGCGACGCGCCCTGCCACTGCGCGCTATAGTAACGGACAATCTGCCGACTCACCGCCAGCCAGTTACCGCGCAGCTCTAACACCACCCGGCCCGCCTTTTGGCTGCCACCCAGGCGCTCAAAGGCGAAAGTATCAGAGGTAATAGTAGCGACCTGCGCTCCAAACCAGCGCACCTCCGCCCCGCCATACAAACACTCTAGCTCCGCCACCCCAAGGGCCGGCTGCCGGCCAAGAATTGCAATATACATATGCCTAGTATAGCGCAAAAGCGGATAAGAATGGAGGAAATAGGCAGCCAGGCCGAGCATTGACAGGAGCGACCAGGAGGCATATCATACGCCTATGGCATCATATTATACAATAGCCCGCCTTCTCACCTATGTTGACAGACATTATGTTGGTAAGGAATGGAAAATCGGTCCAACATGGGTTTACCAACCTGACAACCCAAAGAGCCCCTACCTGTCATTTGGTGATGCACGCTGCCCGTGGGCAATTGAGGTTGGTGTCTGTATCGCACCACGCGATAAGTTAGTCCGTGAGAAGATGGACGTCTCCCCTAATCAGGATGTCGGTGTTGGCACGACCGAGCCAGGACGCTATATTCTCACCGTGTGTTCCCAGTCATTCTTGGATGACCCTGCTGGCGCAGAGTATTTTGATGGCGACCCAGTTACACCACTAGTCATGCCCCAGCTTGACTTCGTCGAGATAACAGCATTTGTTGAAGCAAAGCTTGCCAAATACCAGCATGTTCCAACGGTCGATGACCCATTCGGCACCGATAGAGCATTCTATGAAGCGACGAAAGACTGGTTGTACGACACCGAGTACGACGAGTGGACGGCTTATGAGGCGACGATTGCGTGCCCGGCGAGTCTGCTTGAGTAGCTGCAGTTAACCTCGTGGTATAATA
>CALICZ010000134.1 GCA_938049075.1 uncultured Candidatus Saccharibacteria bacterium | reverse complement strand
AAGCCTTAAATCACTACTGGAGATACCCGTTGACAGCCCTTCAAACGATTATTTTGGTAAAGCCCCTCAGTGGGAAAGCACTAAGCAAGTACTTCTTGAAGCTGTTGTTGGCCAATATCGAGACGAAACTCTACATAAGATGACTGATCGATACCCAATAATGAATGGTGAGCAGCTTGAAAAATTTGAGCAAAATGCCACCATGAAGCCAAGTGTAGATGTTGGCTATAGCTTACCACAAATCATTGATCACAATGCTCTTGTTTTTAATGTTGCTCAAACTATTGTGGAAAAATATAAGGTAAGCAGCTATAAAGATGAGGCTATTAGTATAGCACAGAGACTGCTTGACGCCTGTGTTCTCTCAAGCAAAAGCTTTATACAAGCGCCAGATCGCTTCGCAGCAAAGAGTTACCGAGACACCCTCATTGAAATGATTCAGTCTTCTACATCTACTTGGGCAGAAGAATCGGACAGTGCACCGAGTATGACGCTGCAAAACTTTATACAGCCATCATCTACAAGAGATGATCTAGAGCCTATTGGGCAAATTCCTTTGTATTACGAGGACGACAACCCTCTTTTCCCAGATCAAAAGCGCATTGAAGGAGCTTCTATCTTCTACAACAAAGCGATTACAAGCCAAAGGACTGAGCCAGTCAAAAACAATCTGCCCGTTAACGATAATGGTCAAGATGATCAACCATCAAAGGCAACAACCATTATTTATATACCTTGTGCTATTACTACTGACGGCATCGAGCAAATCACCTACTATCCTGCTGACCCAACCAACGCAGATAACCAACGTGCTCTTGTAGAGAGTTCGATCTTTGGACACAGTGCTGCAAAAGGTAGAAACAAATGTTTCTATTAGGCCAAAGATCTATAGCTATACTATTAGCTAATGTGAATTAAAATTACTAATTACTTTTCTATTATCGTTTATCGCTGGTGTTGTAAACGTTATATATTACCTAGCAATAGTTTCTGTGATACATTGGCTTTGTGTCTTTTGTTTTGTGTATATCTGTGCTTAAATAGACGTATGACAAGTAGCAAAAAGAAACAATTAACGTTCTTTCGTTTATCTCTTTTTATTACAGTAGTGCTGTTTGTGGCCTCTTTATTAGTGACAACGCTTTCTCCTGTAGTCCGTGCAAAAGAAGAATCGCAAATGGCTCCACAAGAGCAAGCTGCGAGCTGGGCATATGCTCAAGCTCTTAATTTTTGTCTACATATAAAAGACCCTAAAGAGACCAACTCTCTGTATAGCATGAAGATTAATGGTAATCAAATAGATGCAAACGATGTTGAGTCTGGTAATTGGTTTCAGGATGAGCGGTATACTTCAGGTCCCTCTTGGTTCTTTAAAAGTCTATCAAAGTACACTGGTTCAAATTATGTCAGAAATGATAAGGCATGGGGTACCCATACAGCTTCACAAGTTTTTTATTGTGACCGCAGCGGTAGCTCATCTTGGGTAAAGGATGCGGCAACACTGTGGGGCTATAAGTCACCCACTGAAATGTTGTGTGATTTTGGCGCAAAGCGTGTTTCTAGTAATCCAGGATCTTCTCAGGATTGTGTTAATGGCACTGGCCCGTTTAATGTTGATTTTACGTTTGCAAAAAGCTTCGGTGGTATTCCACAAACAATAGCAAATAAGCTTAAATCGAGGGGAGTAAACTCCACAAATGATCAGCTCAAGATGAGTGATGCAGCTGAGTATTTATATTGGTATAATGTTTTTCGTGGTGGATGTGGTGCTGAGGTAACAGACAAGAACTACCCTGACAATGACGAGCTATTTATAAAGAACATTAAAACAGCCGATGGTAGCGGTAAAGTAGGCAATAAAAACTACTATATGAAGCCTGTTAAGGGCGGCCCAACAAACAAAAGCATAAAGACAAAAGCATACAATAGTAGTGGTCAAGAAGCTCAGATTAGTTGCATAGAAATTGCGCAGGCAATGGCCTCTAAAGCTGACGCCTATGCAAAGTGGATCAAAGAAGATACGTGCGAAAAAAAGTTTTCAGGTAATAAATCTGCTATAGATCAGTGTAAACAAGGCCGGTCAGCAAAGAACGCTGATGATTGTAAAAATAAATTTCCTGACAACGATGAAGCATACAAAAACTGTCTCGCCGGTATGGGTAAAAGTGATGGCACTGGAGATAGTGCTACTGGTACCCATGACAGCGATAAGGAAGATGAAGATATTAACACCTGCTCTGATGCAATTGGTGCTATAGGATGGATGGTTTGTCCTGTCGTAAACTTTATGGGAAAAGTGATTGATGGATTATATGGAATCATTAGTGATTTCTTATCTCTTGATCACGAGATATTTCAAAAGGACGCCGCAAATGAATCATGGTCAGCATTTCGCAATATAGCTAATATCCTGCTTATTGCTGCATTTCTATTTGTCATATATTCACATGTTACAAGTCTTGGTATCTCAAATTATGGAATAAAGCGAATACTACCAAGATTAATTATGATATCTGTCTTGATTAATGTTTCTTTTATTGTTTGTCAATTCCTTATCGATATGTCTAACGTTCTTGGCGGATCTTTGTATGGCTTTATTAATACTCTAGCTTCTGGTGGTGCCGACAAAACCAGTTTTGCCGAGAGAACCGCCCAAGTAGCTCTCGCTGGTGGTAGCACTGTTGCAGCTGGTACGTTTGTTGCAGCAGAAGGTTCTATGTTGATTGCAAATATATCTCTTCTTGGCCCTATTGCACTCGGAGCACTTATTGGGCTCTTGTTAGCTTTCATCATTCTACTAGGACGTAATGCTGGTATTGTTATATTAGCAGTCATATCACCACTTGCTTTTGTGGCACTTCTTCTCCCTAATACTGAAAAACTCTACCATAAGTGGTGGAAGATGTTCCTAAGTTTACTTGCAGTGTATCCAACAATTGCTGTCATATTTGGTATGTCTAAGGTAGCAGCCTCAATCTTTATTACAAAGGACGATGTAACAAGCCAAATTACAGCTCTTGGTGTTATGTTTATTCCACTTCTTGCTTCTCCCGCTTTACTCATGGGAGCAATGGGAGCGATGGGAGCATTAGGAGCCAAGTTACAGCATATGGGTATGCGAAGCAATGCAAAACTTCTAGCAAAAACTCGCGATAATATGGGCAAAACATCAATCGGCTATGGCATCCAACAAGCAAGGTTATTACGTGAACAAGAACGCAACGAGCAAATGATGGGCCAGTTTGCAAATGCAGGAGGAATTAGAGGTTTTGCATATAATGTTATTGGCGGCTCTCGAGCACGCAGTCGACGCCCCCGGATCGCAAAAACTTTTGCAACAGAGCAGCGAGATAAACAAAAAAGCGAAGCACGAACATGGCTTGAGAGTGACCATATGCCAGAACAAATGGTTGAGCTTGCAAAGACAGGAATGATGTTCGATCCTAAACTTGGAAAGAATAGAAAGTTAGATGCTATGGAACGTGCAGGTGCGATAGAAGCTGGTATGGAATATGGCAACTTCAAGGAAAGGTTGGATATTATGGCTGCAACAGGTGATCTTGACCAAGACTATGCTCCAGCTCAGGCTGAGTACCTTCGAGTACTTGCTGCTCAGGGTGCACGAAAACATGGCGACAATGCTCTTTATGGGACTGCTGGTATAGGGGCAATTGCATCTGGTAAGTACCGTAATAGTATAGAAGCACAGTCGGCGCTGTATGGTAATATAACCAGTCAACTCGAGGGGGGTAAGATTTCCAATGAAACATTGATGTCAAGTAGTGTCAGTCAAAGTGCAGTTGTTAAGGAAGCTCTAGAGAAGGTTGACGAAACTACAAAGAGTAGTATCCGTGCAAACCTAGATGCGTTCTATCATACTGAAGATGGTCTTGCGACTCCAGCAGCTGTTGTTCATAACCTAGGTCTTCAAACAGTCGGCGATAAACATGTTACACGGCAAAAAGAATTGGAAAGGTCACGACAAGAAGCTCAAAGCGGAAGACTTAGACTTAGTAAAGAGGAGCTTCAAAATATTCAACAAGCAACAAAAGATACCGTGGATTCATCTTTCAAGAATGCAAGCAAAAATCGCGATAATCGGCGACACTAAATTGGTTATTTTCCACATACATATTCTTCATCCCCCTCATGCTATAATAAATACATAAACTATGTCGAGATATAAGGTTGCGCAGGATGTAGAGGCAGAGGATAAGATTCTTGGGCCGTTTAGCTTTCGCCAGTTTATTTATCTGCTGGTTGCGGCGGCGGGGATCGCGTTGGCATGGGGATTATCGCAGGTGTTTTTGCCGCTGGCGGTTATTCCGGTGCCAATTATTCTGCTGTTTGGTGCGCTGGCTTTGCCTCTGCGCAAGGATCAGCCAATGGAGGTTTACCTCGCGGCGGTGGTGTCGTTCTACACCAAGCCACGCCGGCGCATGTGGCAGCCCGATGGCATTAATTCGCTCATCGAGATTACAGTACCCGAGAAGGTGGAGATCGAGCGGACGAAGAACCTTAGCCAAGATGAGGCTGAGCGCCGCTTGGCGTATCTGTCGCAGCTGGCTGATAGCCATGGCTGGTCTATCCGCCACACCCGCGTGCCTGATGCACAGGGGTCGATGATTAGTGATGTCTATTTTGAGGCACAGCAGACTTCAGATATGTTTGACGATAACAGCAGCGAAGCACGAGCAATGACGCGGCGCATCGAGCAATCAAACCAAGCCCGGCGCCGAGCCGCCATCGAGCGCATGCAAGCCCCACCAGCTGCACTACCTGCCATAGCTGATGGGCAACCACTCCAGCAAGCCCCGGTGTCATATCAGCTAGCCTGGCCACAGGCTCAGCCACAGCCATACCAGGCAGTACCGCAGCCAACACCAAGCACCCCACCACAGGCTACACCTCCGTACCAGCCACCCGTTGATGACGCTGGCTTTGCGCCAGTATCGCCGCCTCAGCCTCGTATGCCAAAGCCGCCATACCCTGCACCAGAACCTCAGCGCCCAGCAGTGTCGTATTCATCCACGAGCTTCCCCGAAAACCGCACTGCATCATCTCACCATCAAGCTCCTTCGCCCGATACTAGCGCCTACCAAAACCAACCAAACTCATACCCGCCTCAGCAATCTACCGAGGTATACGAGCTCTCACCAGTTGATGACACGCCGCATGATGAAGCACCTGCCGTCGAGCCGCAGCCTATGCCGCGAGAGCGTGACTCACTCCAGTTTCTGCCAATGGCACTGCCGGCCGTTATTCCACATGATTCGGTCTTGCCCGATGCCCTGAGCAAACCCTACACGCCGGCTAAGCCCACAGTAGAAGCTGCGCCAGAGCCCAAGCCAGAGGAGACACCATCCTTCGAGGCGATCTACGCCAACCTGCGCCAGCACACCACTCCCACCACCGATACCGTGCCGCTTGTACCACCCCAAAAGTCAGCCACGCACACTGCTACTACACCTGATTATCAACCAACTGCAGCACCTTCTACCGATGTTCAGCCGCCATTCACTCCAGCACCTGCAGAGCAACCCACCCCGCCAGCAGCCCCCAATTATCCGCAAACCCCAGTGTCGTATCCTCCCCAGCAGCCTACCTACCAGCCAGCACCACCTCAGCAGCCACCCGTCGCGCCAGCTCAAACCGCACAAGCTCTCGCACCCACCCCAGCCGCAGTATCCTACCGAGAACGCTCGACACTGGCTAATGACAAAAATGTCATCGATATGGCTGTGCGCTACAACCCATACCCCAGTATTCACCAGTCGGTCATCCAGCCGCTCGACCCCAGTTATTACGCCAAGACAACCCCCACGCGCGAGGAACGCCTGCGTGAGGAGCAACTTGCCCAGCAACGCAACAATATGCCGCCAAACACTAGCACAAACACCGTCTCGCCTGATATAATTAGACTAGCCAGCAACTCTGATTTGTCCGTTGCTGCCATTGCCAATGAAGCCAACCGGATTCAACATCAAGAGCAGGCTAGTCAGAATGATGACGATGATGAGATAGTCATCCCTTTGCGCTAAGAAATAAGAAGGAGAGCGGTGTCGCCAAATTCACCCAACAATCAACAGCCACCAGCTGGGCCAGCCAGCCAGTTTGGCTATAGCCAAGGCCAGAGCGCTGCGCCGGCGGGCCAGGTACCAGCTAATTACCCGCAGTATCCCGCTCCGCCGCAGAGTAACTACCCCGCAGTGCAAGCACTGGCTCAGCCACCAGCTGTGCAGGGCAATACGAATGATCAGCCTACTCAAGACACCAAGAAAAAGGCTCCACCCAAGCCCGCTACCACACAAAATAGCCTCCTCCTCTCGGAATTGCGCGATGATATGATCATCATGGGTGATGGCAGCTTCCGCGCCGTCATTGCCTGTGAGTCGATTAACTTCGACCTCATGAGCGCCCGTGAGCGCGAGGGGGTGGAGTATAGCTACCAGAACTTCCTCAATGCGCTATACTTCCCAGTGCAGATCTGCATCCGCTCGCAGCGGGTCGATATTGGCCCATACCTCGATAAGCTGGTCGCCATCCAGCGCACCCAAGACAACATGCTGCTCAGCGTACTGATGGAAGACTATATCAACTTCATTGACGATCTCTCGCAAAACGCCAATATCATGGACAAGAGCTTCTACGTCGTTATCCCGTATTACCCAGCAGGGGAGGGGACGATTATCGACCAGAGTAAAGGATTTTTCACGAAGCTCTTCGCCCCTAAGAACGCCAACACTGTGACGAAGATTAGCAAAGAAACCTACGAGCGAGCCCGCGAGGAAATCCGCAACCGCGCCGACACCATCCTCAATGGCTTGATGCAGATTGGTGTACGGGCAGTGCAGCTCAAGACTAAAGAGCTCGGCACTCTCTATTACAACATGTATAACCCCGACACGGCAGTGCGCGAGCCGCTGGGCGACTTTAATAACGTGACTTCCACCTTCGTCCGCAAAGGCGAGGGAGCTGTCCCAACCTCGACAGCGTATCATAAAGGAGATTTTTAATGGCACGACGACCCGATCCAATCGACATTGCTGCCCAGCAGCGCGAGCGCGAGCAAGCAGAGGTAGAGGAAGCCTTTATCAAGGGGATGACGACGCTGCGCGACTTAATCGCTCCCAGCAGCCTCGAGATCCACAGCACGTACTTCCGCATTGGCACCAAGTATGGCCGCACACTTTACATCTATGGCTACCCACGTGAGCTCTATACAGGCTGGCTATCGGGGTTGATCAACATCGACCAAGTGCTCGATATTAGCATGTTTATTTACCCTGTCGAGACAGAGATCGTCCTCAACAACCTCCGCAAGAAGGTGACGCAGCTTGAGGCCGATATGGCGCTGAACTCTGAGAAGGGTAAAGTGCGTGACCCAGCCCGCGAAGCCGCTCTGGCCGATGCCGAGGAATTGCGCGATCAGCTGCAGCTTGGGGCCGAGCGCTTCTTCCGCTTTGGGCTTTACGTCACGCTCTATGCCGACAGCCTCGAGGAACTGAGCTTTGTTCAGCACGTCATCGAGACGATCTTTGGCCAAAATATGGTCTACAGCAAGACCGCCAGCAACCAGCAAGAGCAAGGTCTCAACAGCACCATCCCTCAAATGACCGACCAGCTGCAAGTCCGCCGCAACATGAACACTGGTGCGGTGAGCACGAGCTTTCCCTTCACCAGTGCCGACCTCAGTGACGGCGAGGGGATTCTCTACGGTGTGAACCAGCACAACCAAGGGCTGGTCATCTTCGACCGCTTTAGCCTTGAGAATGCGAATATGGTCGTCTTTGCGAAGTCTGGTGCCGGTAAATCCTTCACTGTTAAACTCGAGGCGCTACGCAGTATGATGCTCGGCACCGACATTCTCGTCATCGACCCGGAGAATGAGTACCAAAAGCTGGCCGATGCGGTCGGCGGGAGCTATATTCGCCTCAGTCTCAGCAGCGATACGCGGATTAACCCCTTCGACCTCCCCCGAGTGATCGACAGCGACGAAGCAACCGACGCCCTGCGCGCTAATCTCATCACCCTGCAGCGGCTCTTCAAGCTCATGCTAGGTGGCACACTGGTGGGTGGGCAGCAGATTGCCTTGCTCAGCCCAGCTGAAGAGGCCGATCTCGACCAAGCACTCATCGATACCTACGCCCGGGCCGGCATCACCAGCGACCCACTAACGCATAATTCTCAGCCACCAACGATCATCGACCTCTACGACACCCTCCTCCACATGGGTGGGGCAGGGCCATCGCTAGCTCAGCGCCTGCGCAAATACACCACGGGCACCTTCGCTGGTATCTTTAGCCAGCAGAGCAATGTTGATATTAATAACAGCATGGTGGTGTTTAATATCCGCGACCTGGAGGATGACCTGCGGCCAGTAGCAATGTATATTGTGCTGAGCCACATCTGGAACATTGCCCGCACCGTACAGCGCCGGCGGATGCTCATCGTTGATGAGGCCTGGCAGCTGATGAAGTACGAAGACTCGGCGGAGTTTCTTCATAGCCTAGCCAAGCGAGCTCGTAAGTACTCTCTGGGCCTGACGACCATCACGCAGGACGTAGAGGACTTTATGGGGAGCGAGAAGGGCCGGGCTATTGTAGCAAACAGCTCGCTCCAGCTTTTGCTAAAGCAATCGACCAGCGCGGTGGATGTGCTAGCTGAGGTCTTCAAGCTCACCGAGGAGGAGCGTAAGCGCCTGTCTAACTTCCCTGTGGGCGATGGCCTCTTCTTTGCTGGGCAAAACCACGTCCATATCCGCATCTTCGCCAGCGAGACCGAGACGCAATTCATCACCACCAACCCAGTAGCCAATAACAGCTTATACCAGCAGCCAGTGAGGTCGTAGTCCACCATGCCTACCCCCATCCCCTCCCAGCAAAAACCCGATCTCGACCGGCATAATCCGGGGAATACGCATTGGAGCAACGACACCTTCGCTGGTCGGAATAATCACGCTGGCAGTGGTGATCATAGCCAATCTAGCACCGCCCAAGACCTCCAGTCGCGCGAGAATAGCGGGAGTGGCTCATCGTCACGCAGCAACGCTGGCAGCAGTGACTACACCAACTCCGTCCGAGGCCAGGAGGGCGCGCCGGGAGGAGGGTGGAATACAAATGTCTCGCCTGTAAACACCGCCTCTTCTGATAAATCAGCATCTTTCTTCGATAAAGTACGCGGCACAATAACCGGTGCACGAAATAAGCCTTTAATCACTCTCGCCATTATGATGTTTGGTGGAGGCAGTTTCCTTGCTATGACGCCAGCAAATTTTGCCAGTCTTTCTATTTCACACTGGTTACAAAATTCTATTATTAAATGGGATTCACAAAGTACCAGCTTTGAAAAACGTGCTCATAAGATTATGTATCAGCGTATCGAAGGTAAGGCGACTGGTGGTATATGCTCCACGCTTCGTGTCTGCCAACGCTATGGTCGTTTGTCAAAGTATATGATTAAACGGTTTGAAAAAAACAGAAGAATCGAAGCTCTCAAAGATGGTAAGGTTATAAAGAGTGAGGATGTTGGCTTATTAGGTGTAAAACCAGACCAATTGCGCATTACACGTAGTGATGGTACAAAAAAAGTTATTGATTCGCCAGACTTTAGAAAAAATTTTTTCCAGGATACGGAAGTCCGCTCTATAATTCACGAAGTTTACGCACCTCGCTGGGTAGTGTTTTCTGATAAAGTAGCTGCCAATCTTAGGAAAAAGTGGAAATTTACAAAAAAGGATCGTCTAGCCGAAGCGAAAAACAAAAAACAAGTTGATGAAGGTATTGATAATACCGTCAAAGGGAAAGAAGTAAAGGGTAAATACGAAGCGAAGGAATCCGACGAAGAAGGAAAAGAAAAGATAACCGAAGATACTGATATTGGCAACGAAGCGAAAAAGATAGCTGGTGAAGGTGCTGAGGGTGCATCGAAGTCAGTCAGTAAAGAGGCTGCCGCCAAGATCATCAAAGAGGGTGTCGGCAAGAATGGTAATATTGCTGCAATGCTTGCTGGTGGGCTTTGTATGGTACAAGACGGTGCCCAATCTATCAGTAAAACAATTCGGGCTATTCAAATGGAGCAAGTGATCCAATTTGCAACTTTGTTTGCTACCGCTGCAGATCATGCAAGAGCTGGAACAAACAACCCTATACCTATGGCCGAATTAGGAGCTAAATTTATGGCAACAAGGGTCAATAAAGAAGGCAAGATTACAAAACGATCTGCTCCTGAAAGCCATGGTTATAAGCAAATTATGTATAATGATTTAGTTTCGTCAGATACCTCAAACTGGACGCAGTATGTCCCAGGTGGTGGATGGGCTCGTAAAATGAATAGCCTTGCTAACGCACTTGGCGCTAATATTGGTATCCTTAAAACATCGTGTACGGGCATCAACAGTAGTGCAGGTCAGCTCCTCTTGAGTGTAGCTGGAGGTTGGACAAGCATTGTTGGCCAGCTTGTTTCAGAAATGGCTGCACCTGTCATATCAAGTATTATGGCTCCAATTCTCGGCAAACTTATTAATACCATGGCAGGAACGCTAGTGGATAGTTCTACGATAGGCGAAGATGCTGGTGATGCAATGTCTAGTGGCATATTACATATGTTCTCTGAATCAGCTGCAGCTGGTGGTAATGGTGTATTAACTACAGACCAAACGATCACATATAAGCGTGAAGCTACTAAA
>CALICZ010000133.1 GCA_938049075.1 uncultured Candidatus Saccharibacteria bacterium | reverse complement strand
CAAAAATCGCAAGAGGTTTGTAGAGGAATCGTCGAACCGTAGTCTTGTATTACGCTCCACCTCTCCACACTCCCTCCCCCGGAATACTATAAAGATCGACATTCGCTGGATGTCGACCTCTTGACGCCAGGGCTAAAAACAGATTATTGCAATCTGTTTTCACACTCCATCGGATGAAGTGATGGGGAGATGGAGCGAGCGCAAAGAAAGAGAGATCATACCTCCACCCAATGTTCTATTTTTCTTAATCCTCTGCTGATGGTACAATAAGCATTATGGCTAAGCAACAATCTACGGTGCAATTTCCAAAACATTTCCTCTGGGGCGCTGCCACGAGCGCGCATCAGGTTGAGGGTGGTATGCACAACCAGTGGTCGGAGTGGGAGAAAGCTCAGGCCAAGACCCTCGCTGCTCAGAGCCAATATCAATATGGCGACTTGCCCAACTGGCCGCACATAGCTAGTGCCGCCAAAGATCCAAATAATTATATCTCGGGCAAAGCCGCCAATCACGCCGAGCTCTACGCCCAAGACTTCGCCCTGGCCAAGAAGATGGGCCTAACCTCGTGGCGCTTTAGTGTGGAGTGGTCGCGCATCGAGCCAGAAGAGGGCGCGTGGAATGCCGAGGCGATCAAATATTACAAGGCGTACTTGGCCGCCTTGGCTGATGCTGGGCTAGAGCCCGTCGTGACGTTGTTTCACTTCACGCTGCCAGTGTGGTTTGCCGCCCGTGGGGGCTTTGCCAAGCGCGATAATGTGAAGTATTTCGTGCGCTTTGTTGATAAGCTGATGGATGAGATTGGTGCCACAGTGCGCTATGTCATTACCATTAACGAACCCTGCGTCTACGTGACAGAGAGCTACTACAATGGCACTTGGCCACCCAACGTCCGCAGCAAGTGGCAGACCTACCGCGTGCTAAGCAACCTTGCCTATGCACACAACCAAGTAGCCAAAGTCCTCCATGCCAAGAGTCGGCGCTTCAAGGTGGCGGTGGCCAAGAATTCGGCCTATACCTACCCGGGCGACGACGCCTGGCTCAGCCGAGCGACGGCGCGGGTGGTGCAGTTCTTCCAGGATGATTATTTCCTGCGCAAGGTGGTGCGGCAGAGTGATTACATTGCCGTCAATTATTACTTTAGTAATCGTATCTATGGCTACCGCATCCACAACCCTGAGACGACGCCAAACGACCTCGGTTGGACGATGCAGCCCGATCATCTCGAGCTTGCACTGGAGCGTCTCTGGGGCCGCTACAAGCTGCCGCTGCTCGTGACAGAGAACGGTGTGGCCGACGAGCGCGACCAGTTCCGCAAACAGTGGCTCACGCAGGCCATCCTCGCCATGCAGCGCGCCCTTGGTAGTGGGGTAGAGCTGCTAGGCTATATGCACTGGAGCTTCCTCGATAACTTTGAGTGGGACAAGGGGTTTTGGCCGCGCTTTGGCCTCTTTGCGGTCGACTACAAGACGTATAAGCGGACACCGCGCCCCAGTGCGCTATGGTTTGCTCGCGTATTGCAGCAGCAGAAGAAACAGGCAGAGCGGCCCATCGAGCCATTGCCGTCTGTACCAGCGCGCAAGAAGCCGAGTGCTAAGCCAGCTACCGCGCAGGTGCAAGCTACATCGTCATC
>CALICZ010000132.1 GCA_938049075.1 uncultured Candidatus Saccharibacteria bacterium | reverse complement strand
AATCTGCTCCACTGCTGGTGCAAGCGTGTACTGCGCCAGCTTGTGTGGGCGCGCCCAGACGAGCCGCTCGTGCGGAGTGATATCATCAGTCGCCCCATAAAACACATGAGCCAGTGTGGTTGAGAGAATCGCTTTGTCTGCCCAAACACGAATATAGCACTCGCCCGCATGCCGTAGCGCGAGATCCATAGTGCCAAGCTTTTCCGCTGCTTCGCGTTGAGCCGCCGCTTGGATAGATCTATCATCGATATGGAGCTTGCCGTAAGGGAGTGTCCAGGTATCGATGTAGGGCTGCTTGGTGCGCTGCTGCAGCAAGACGTCACCATTACTATTTTGCACCACTAGCATAGTTACGATTTTAGGTTGGGTCCGAACCAGCATAGTGTCTGTGCTCACCCGATCGACATACGCCAAACCACGCGGCGCTAGGCTATAGCCACCCGGCACCTTTTGAACAAGCCGGTGCTGCAGCAGCACCTTGAGGTGATAGCTAAAGAGATTGGTATCCACCCGCGGTGGGCGCAGATCACGAAAGCGAGCCACTTTGCGATAGCACAACACACTGAGAATCCGCCTTTGGATATGGTGGTTAATCGTATTTTGCTCAAACATATTTGACTCAAACTATCCTATCTATCCATATTTACTATAGCACGCTATGGTAGTGATATGAATAACCTGCCATACAATAGTCACCACAATAATAACCAATATAATCACACGCCAACGACTTGGCTGCCAGAACACAATTATCCACCACACACGTCACACGAACGAGGTATCACACCATCACCAGTCCAAAGTCAGCTGTGCCATATTGCACTGCAGAGTATGGAGATAAGCTGTGATTTGGCCGATGTAGTGCGCGTGCCACGCCGGCCCAGTGGCGAGCGCGAGAATGACGCAGAGCATAGTTGGTCGCTTGCCGCCCTTGCGCCAGAATTACGTGCCTGTCTCTATCCGCAGTTGGATAATGATATGGTGCAGCAATTTGCAACTGTCCACGAGCTGCTCGAGATTGCCACTGGCGATGTCGCAACGTTCGACCTTACCCCTGTGCAACTTTCCATCAAACAACAAAACGAGCAGCAAGCAGCCCACACATTATTACAGCGTCTTCCGCCCGTTATGCGTCAGGGGCTAGAGCGCTATGAAGCACAAAACACACCCGAAGCACGCTTTGTACGAGCAGTCGATAAGATTCTTCCAGTAGCGATGGATATTGTTGGGCAAGGGGTGCGGGTAGTCGAAGAGGACTATGGTATTAAAAATCTTGCTGAATTGCAAGCAGCACACGACAAGCTCATCGAGAGCTTCACTCAGCGATTTGGCACAGAATTTCCTGAGCTTGCTGAGCTGTATGCAGACCTCGCTTATCATTTTGAGACATGCTATGCACAAGAAAAATCTGCCGACATGATGAGTTCTCACGTCCCTGAGCGCCCTAATCAGCTCAAAGAAGTTGAGCGTAAATTTTTAGTCAATCTTGATAAGATACCAGCAGATATTGACTCATATGATCATATCGACATCAGTCAGGGCTATCTCGCGCACAGCAGCGATGGATCGGAGACACGCGTCCGGCGTTTTGGTGATGGGCAACGTTTTGAGCTCACGGTAAAATCGGGCGGTACTGTCGTGCGAGATGAGCAAAATATCATTATCAATGAAGCAACCTTTGCTTCGCTATGGCCACTCACCAAGGGCAAGCGCATCGAGAAAACACGCTACTATGTACCCTACACCGACCCTGATAGTAACGAGCATACAATCGAACTTGATATCTACCACGGTAACCTTGAGGGGAAGCTCGTCACTGCTGAAGTTGAGTTTCGTGGCCGCGAGACCGAGGCGACACTACGTGCTGAAACATTCTGCCCTCCCGAGTGGTGCAGCACAGATATTAGTTATGATCAACGCTACAAAAATAACGCACTAGCGAGCCAGCAACACGGCATGCTAGAGCTCAGTCAGGTGAGTATGTAATCTTGCTACGAAGCGGTACTACTGGCCATTACCGGTCGTCGCTCGCACGCAGCCAATCGCTTTCCCCTCACTCATCCAGCGCTGTTCGTAGGCGGTGAGCGTCTTGTATTCATCAGGTAGTGACGACTCGTGGAGATCGAAAGATAGTTCACGAATCGACCACTGCCAGGCAACGAGCTGCTCCAGGCTCCAGCAAAAGAAATCACGATCATCATGCTTGAGCAAAAGCGAGCCACCAGGCCGCAACAGCTGCTCGTACTGGCGCAAGAATGTTGGATGAGTAAGACGCCAGCCAGCGCTGCGCCGCTTAGGGAATGGATCAGGAAAAGTCACCCACAACTGCTTGAGCGAGTGAGCAGCAAAGAGCTCGCCAATCTGATCGGCCCGAGCCCGCACAAACAACACATTGGTGATGCCACGCTCGAGCGCTATGTATGCACCTTTTTGCAAGCGATCACCCTTAACGTCCAGTGCCACAAACACCTCATCCGGGTACTGCGCCGCTAGCTCCACACTAAACATCCCGGTGCCAGCGCCAACCTCGAGCACCGTCGCACTCTGCCACACCTCTGGCGTTGCCTGGCACCATTCGTCGTACTCGTAGCAGTTAGCAGCGTTATGGAACTTAGCAAAGCGATATTTCTTGCGTTTGCGAGTGATGATAAATTGCTGAGGGTCAAGATACGTCATGAGTCTATTATACCTGAATCACATGGCCTCTTTCGCGGGTGACCCCACGCTCCACGTTATTTGGGTGAGGTATGAGAATTCACTATTTGTCTAGCATGTTTTTCACTCGAGTAAAGAGAATCTCTCTAAAAAATGTTGTAATACTTACATCACTAGGTAAGCTTCTAACTTTTTCTCAGGTTATTATGCCCTACCTGAGCCGCTCCACTACCCCATCAGATAGCACCCGTACCAAGCGTGATGGTGGCGTATCAGTCGGCACAGTGCCGCCATCATAATAGTAATCGACACCATTACCAAAGTACACACGAGCTTCGGCAATAGTGCGGGCGGACGGCTGTCCCTCGAGATTAGCACTGGGGGCGATCAACGGGCCAGTCTGGCGCAAGACCGCCTGGAGCCACGGCAGCTGCGGCTGGCGATAGGCCAGCATATCATTAGCGCGGCGTAACCACCGCGGAGCATGGGGCGAGTCGAGCAAAATACTTGTTGGTTGAGAAGTGTTAAGCAACGGTAAGGTGGGCACATCGGCATACGTTTGGCTGGCATCGGCCACGAGGATGATGGGTGATTTATTGCTATCACGCCGCTTAAGTCGATACACCTGCGCTACTGCCGCTTCGTCATCTGCCCGGGCAACAATGCCATACAGCGTATCAGTCCGGAGTACTGCCACGCCACCACGCTGCAAGGTAAGCACAAGCTGGTTTAATTCATCATTCACATCTGTTATACTACCATATTATGAAGCCAATTACCTCACCCGAGCTCACTGCACTAGAGATTATCATTATTATTATCGTGGCGATTGCACTGTATTGGTTGGGGCCACGCGTAGTGATGTGGCTGACACGGCATGCCTTCGTTACCACATATCAGCGTACACTGCCCAAAAAGGATCTCGAGAAGCGGCACAAGACACTGGGTGGGCTCTTTGCTAATGTATGGCGCATTATTGTCGTGGTGATTGCGGGCTATGCTATATTCACCCATTTTTTCAATAGCGCAGCTCTTGCGCCACTGTTTGCGAGCGCAGGGATTATTGGTGTCGCCTTTGGGTTTGGCGCGCAGTCACTCGTCAAGGACTTTCTGTCGGGGGTATTTATTATTAGTGAAAATCAGTATCGGGTGGGAGACATTATCGAGATCGATGGCTTTGGCGGGACGGTCGAGCGGATCGGTGTACGCTCCACTGTGATCCGCGACGTCGAGGGCAACGTCCACTTCTTCCCCAATGGTGTGGTACAGCACGTCATCAACAAGACGATGGGCTATAGCAAGGTGTACTTCACCATCACTGTTGCGCCCGACACCAACATTAGCACTGCTAGCGATATCATTAATCGGATTGGTGAGGAAATTTCTGGCGAGGAAAAATGGCAGCGCAAAGTGATCGAGCCACCGCATTTCGACATTCTTGGCGACTTCAATGCGTCGTCGATTAGCCTTGTCGTCTCTGGCAAGACCCAACCATCCGACCAGTGGGCCCTCACGGCCGAGATGCGGCGACGAATTCTGCGTGAGTTTGAAAAAGAGCACATCGAGCTCGGTGCAGCCTCGCCAGCCAAGCACAAATAACCTCTATTGCGTATGCATTGCTGCCGCCACAACCAAAATTCATTCTGCGTAGCGGATATCCTGCTGAGCTAGTATGCTTTAATGAAGCTCTGATCTCAAGGTATATGACCTCTGTTAAGACGTACCGCGTATTTACCAGTATAGTATAATACGCTCATGAATCAGCAATTTCCTTCTTATCCTAATCGATCACAGCTGGCGGCCCTACCCCAGACTCAGCCTGCGCCACCACCATATTATCCACAGCAGTTAGTACAAACACAGCCACAGCAGCCATCAGAGCCAACGCTCCAGGATAGCCTCACCCAGCCAGCCGAGCAATCACCCACTCAGCAGCCGGCTCCTCTTGTTATGCAGCCAGCGCCACAGCCTGCACCAGCAGCGATGGATGCCAACTACAGCAGTGTTTTCGACGGCACACCACTCGTTATGGCAACACCCGTCTTGCACTACCACAACCGCACCATCTTGAGCCAAGTTCCCTGCATTCTCGAATGGACGACGACCAACCGCATCCGCGCCATTGATTGTAACCCCCAAACAAACCAAATAGTTGGCGTGACGCTCGATGTTGATCCACAACAGATTACCAAAGCAGCAGCCGAAGCAAGTTTTATCATTATGTGGGTCAATGGCCAACGCATCCAGTTCGACTTTGCCGGAGTAAGCACTCAGCTGCTGATTGGTCTTGGTACCGCGGTGTCGCCTGGTACTGGCGGTGTTCTCTATGATCACACCATCGAGCGTGCCCTCGACAACGACTACGACTGGTGGTGGGCTGCTATCCAAATCTATGCACCCTTCGCCAAGATCATCGATGGCCTCGAGCGCGACAGTACTATCATCGACAAAAGCGTCAATATGGCTCTCATCATGGGCTTTGGGATACCAGTATTAGTGATAGTTATCGCCTTTATCGCAGCAGCGATTACGTAATTATTTTAAAGGTAAATCATTTGACCAATCTCCTCTGATGCGTCATAATGGGGAGCTATGAAGCGCACTTTTCTTGCTGTTGTTATAGTTGCTACTGCTGCACTTGGCTCTCCGGCCTATGCCGAGCCTGCTGCACCGCTCAGCAACGATCAACTCACTCAAATAAAACAAAACTGCGTCCGCGTCAAGTCTACCCTGCGACGCATCCACGCCAACGATGGGCTTGTCCGGGTCAACCAAGGACAGCAGTATGAGGTGATTGCCACCCGTCTGATGGCACCACTTAATAGCCGCATTGCCCTCAACCGGCTCGACGGTGTGGAGTTGGCCAAGACAACGGTAGAATACAATACCCAGCTTACCGCTTTCCGCAGCGAATACCGCCAATACGAGGAGAAGCTATCTGAGCTGCTACGTATTGACTGCACCGACCAACCGGTCGAGTTCTACTACCGCATCAAGCCCGTGCGCGAACATCGCAAACGAGTAGCTGATGTCGCTTTGCGACTCAACCAGCTACTGAGCCAATACGGCTCACAGTTTGACGTATTTTATAGTAAGCAATTCCCTGCCAAAAAGGAGGTGCCGAGTGCCCAGCAGCCAGCCCAACCAGCCCAATAAACTCGACTTCGAGCACCAACTGAGCACCATGCGCGAGCACCGTTTTTTGGTGATGATCTGTGGGGTGATCGCTATTGCGGGCGTCATGGTGTGGATCGCTATGGATATGTACAACACCAGTGGCGCAGCGCAGGTTGATCTCAGTCGGCCTGGCTTCCAGGAGGTACGCAAGCAAGCCGCTCGCGATGCTGCGCCCGAGACGTATAGTACCGAAGGCAGCGTTACTAAAGAATCACTTGATGAATTCAAAAAGATGTATCAACAGCGCCGCAGCAAGATCGCCGATGGTACCTTTGATCCTAATGTGCTGAGCGATGAATCACTCCAGCTCTTCTCCACCAATAGCGACACCGAGAATCAGCAGCAAACACAAGCACCAGCCGAGCAGCAATAGTGCCTCACGCTGGCAGCACACCTAAAGCTCGCTTTAAGTAATAAGCGAGTTTTATTTTTCTATTAATCTACTTTTATCTCTGTAGCTCAGCT
>CALICZ010000131.1 GCA_938049075.1 uncultured Candidatus Saccharibacteria bacterium | reverse complement strand
ATCTCGCGCGGATTAAGTCCTAGGTAGCGTGCATACGAAGAAAGCATGCCCTGAGCATAGCCGCTCTGAGGCATATTCTTAAAATCGCCTTCCTCAAAAGCAATAAGTGCCTGCTCCTTGAGGCGAAGGATCTTTGATGCTTGAGTGATAGAAAGCCCGAGCTGACGTCTACGTTCTACGAGCATCTCACTAAAACGAGGGCGTGGCATGCTTACTCTACCTCCCTATAGGCAGCGTCTTGAACTTTGAGCTCTTCAAGAGCTTCTTTATCGATAAGAACTTCTCGAGGCTTTGATCCGTTAGCTGGGCCAACAACACCTTTTGCCTCAAGCATATCCATAATTCTACCAGCACGAGCATACCCAACAGAGAGTGCTCTTTGCAAACTAGATGTAGAACCTAGCTGAGAATCCACAATAATGCGCGCAGCTTCCCAAATAAGCGGATCGTCTGCCTGTGCCATACTACCAACTCCGCCAACACCTTCGGCCTGCGTTGGAGTTGCAACGGTCAAGATATTGTCGTGATATTCGGCCACGCGCTGAGTGCGGATGTACTTAACGGTCTCCTCAATCTCCTCGTCAGAGACCCAGCAACCCTGTGCACGATTAGGTTTTTTACCACGAAGTTTAACCAGCATGTCACCCTTACCCAGCAGCTGCTCGGCGCCCTTTTGGTCCAGAATAATGCGGGAGTTCAAAGAGTTATCAACTGAGAGCGCAACACGGTTATCGATGTTTGCGCGGATCAGACCAGTTACAACGTCAGCAGAAGGACGCTGCGTTGCAACAATCAGGTGAATACCTGCAGCACGACCAAGCTGAGCAATACGGACAATGGAAGACTCAACGTCTTTGCCAGCAACCATCATAAGGTCAGCAAGCTCGTCGATAACAATGACAAAGTATGGCATGTGCTTTGGGGGATTCTCCATATCAGCGTACTTATCGCCATCAACATTTCTGTTGTACGTCTTAATGTCACGCACCTTATAGTGCTCAAACACCTTGAGGCGGCGCTCCATCTCAGTGACTCCCCACTGAAGCGCGCTTGCAGCCTGGCGGGGCTCGGTTACCACAGGAACATACAAGTGAGGAAGGCCGGCATAACCGGTAAACTCAACGCGCTTTGGGTCCACCATAATAAGGCGCACCTGTTCCGGCGTGGTACGCATCAACATCGACATCACAATGGCATTCAAAAGCACCGACTTACCCGAGCCCGTCTGCCCCGCCACCAAGAGGTGCGGCATTTTGTTGAGCTCACCGACGAAGGGCCGGCCCGAGATATCCTTACCAATAGCAAACGCCAGCGGCTCCTTGGCGTGCTGCCACTCGGGGCTATCTAACACTCCGCGCAGGCGCACATCGGCCGCCTTGCGGTTTGGCACCTCGATACCCACGGCCTTCTTGCCTGGGATAGGTGCCTCAATGCGAAGGCTGGATGCCGCGAGATTGAGCGCGATATTCGTCTCCAGCGCAGTGATGCGGTTGAGCTTGACGCCGACGGGTGGCTTGAGGGTGTATTGCGTTACCTTCGGGCCAATGTTTGCCCCTTCCATCTCGACATTGATGTTAAATTCGTGCAGCGTGTCTTGGATAATGTGGGCATTTTGCTCAATGTCGCCGGCATCAGCCGGGCTCTGACGCTTCTCCAGCAGCTCCAAGCTGGGCGGCTGCCAGTTGGGATCATTAACAGCAAGCATAGCAGACCGATCTTCGGCTGCTTTATCTACAGAGGTAGACGGTGTGCTGTCGCGCAAGGTCGCCCGTGGCTTTTTGTCTGGTTTTGGCTCAGCCGGGCCATCGCCTGAGAGGGTTGGGACGCCCGCGTTGAGCTTAAAATCACTCATAGCAGCAGGCTTATCTTGGGCCTTCTCGTCCTTACTGCGCTTGGTCTTTTTGCTGGTGTCTGGTGTTTGGCTATCAGCGGCGCGGCGGGCCACTGCCACATTGGCGGCATCGTCTGCCTCAGCCTCGCTGCGCACCATGTTTTGCAGGCCACGCCACAGCGCCATGGGAGAGACACGCAAGACGAAGAGCAGTGTCAGGCCGATCAGCAATACATACACAAAGACCCCCACTGGCCGGTCGACCAGCGCCAGCATGGCACGATTGAGTAGGTCACCCATCACACCGCCTGTCGCAGCCGAGCCTCGCCGCAGTAGGCCAAATAGCCCCGCAAACCACAGCACCATCAGCACCGCTGCAAGCTTCAGCGCCACTGGCAAGCGGTTGTTCTCTGCCCGAAAGATCGCCACCGCCACATACACCGCTACTACTGGGACGACATACACTGCATAGCCAATAATATGCAGCATTGTTGCATCAAGCCACTTGAGAATTGGCCCACCCGAGCCAAACCACGACACCACCAACAATACCGAAAATGCCAGCAGTAGCACCGCCGACACCTGCGCCCAAAACCCCGCCGGCAATGTATGCTGCGGCGCGGCCTGCTTGGCCTTGCTTTTGCTCGGGCTGCGCCGACGAGCAGTGCTTGAGCGAGTAGACGAACGAGTGCGAGTGGTTTTTCTTTTTGTAGCCATATCCTTTTTATTGTACTCTGTTTATGCTTGGTTTGATAGCGTATATTGTAGCATAATTTACTACATTAGGCAATCGGTATAGGATTATGCCATACTGGGTAGTATGACAATGCAACCATCTTACCCAATCATTACTCCATTTGAGGCTGTGCCCACGGCTATCGATGGGCTCTATATCATTACCATGAAACAAGTGACTGATGAGCGTGGCACAGTGCGCGAACTATTCCGCCAATCGGCCATGGATAGCACACCACTGCCGCAGTTTGGCCCCTGGAAGCAGATCAATGCCACGCAAACAAACCGTGGCTCCATCCGTGGCCTCCATGCCGAAGCAATGAACAAACTTGTCGCAGTAGTGGCAGGCGAAGCC
>CALICZ010000130.1 GCA_938049075.1 uncultured Candidatus Saccharibacteria bacterium | reverse complement strand
CAACAGATTGCTGTGCGTGGGCACCTCCTTTCGTCATCGGCTACTAATCTCTGACGGGAAACCGCGGAGCTTATCATAGCTGCAGACGGTTTTCTTGAGCAACTGGTCGATGTGAACGTTGCAGAATATTGCTACATGAGAGAGAGTAATTCCCAGTAGTCCAACGATCGACCAGCAGATCGTCCCAGCGATACTAATATGCAAGTTATAGCACACAGTAGCGATGAGACCTACCATCTCGATTATGTAGCCAGAAAAGACTGCCTGGCAGAGGCGTATAATCGCTCTGTTTTTATCTAGCACCTTCCATCGCAATTCTCTACTGGCAATGACTAGCAGAAAATACCACGGCAATGGACCGACAACTACTAGAATGACGGTAGCGATAGTCATGACGCTCATGATATTCTCCCTTCCTTGGAGGTGCAAACCCTCTGCGGTCGCAAAAGGTTAATATATATATCAATACACGGAGGACTTGTCAAATTTTCGTAAATTTAGCTACCTCGCACTGCGTTTTCAGTTCTAACTCTTTCGTACTGATTCCATTCTGAACCCAACCAAAAACACACCCAAGCGGGTGTGCTGATGGTATCAATGCGGTCGGTGGGGTGATTACGCCAGTTCGACGGTAGCGCCAGCCTCTTCCAAGGTCTTCTTGGCAGCCTCAGCGTCGTCTTTGCTGACCTTTTCTTTGATTGGGCTTGGTGCGTTGTCGACCAAAGCTTTTGCCTCACCTAGGCCAAGGCCAGTGAGTTCCTTAACAGCCTTGATGACAGCAACCTTTTGGCCACCAACTTCTTTGAGGGTGACGGTGAATTCGGTCTGCTCGTCTTCAGCAGCACCAGCGTCGGCGGCTGGGCCAGCGACAGCAACTGCAGCAGCGGCTGGCTCAATGCCGTATTCGTCCTTGAGGACATTTTTGAGTTCGTTGACTTCCAGAACGGTCAAAGCAACCAGTTCTTCGGCCAGTTTTTTCACATCTGCCATGATGGATTCCTTTCGATAATGTGCGGTAGAATTATCGCACGAATTATTGTCTGCCTAGTGCAAACGTTAGTACAATGCTGCGCTTGGTTACGCAGCTGCTTTGGCGTCTTCGATGCCATCGAGCAACGCATGAAGGTTGCCCGAAAGTGCGTTGGTAGTGTCGTGTACTGGCGAGAGCAGCTGTGCCACCACTTCGGCCACCAGCTGATTCTTGCTTGGCAAGCCAGCCAGTGCAGTGACATCGGCTGTGTTGAGAGCCTCACCTTCGCCACTAAAGCCGGCAACCAACTGAACTGTTGGATGTGTCTTAGCAAACTCGTGCAACACCTTCGCTGCCATCACCTCGTCATCTGGCGAGATTGCATACAGCAATTGCCCAGCCAGGGCCGCAGTGTCGGTATCTTTGTAGGTGTCATGCTGCGCAAAGGCAACACGCACGAGACGGTTCTTCACTACCTTAATGACAACACCAGCTTCGCGAGCTTCGCGGCGCAACGCCTGTAGATCTGCCACACTTGTCCCTTGGTAGGTCGCAACGGCAGTGCCCTTTGCCTCTGCGAGAAGCTCGCTCATTTCAGCCACCAAAGCGTGTTTTTTATCTTTGGAAATTGCCATAAGATAAAATCCTTTCTTTGGAGTTGTAATACCTATACACACCGAGAAGGGGTGCAGTATTACTTGTTTGTTGTTGTATCCGACCGCATTGTTAACGTCCGACATATGCCGCAAAAAATCGCCTCTGCACGATTGCAAAGACGAGTCTCGAGTTTCGTACTAAAACGCTAGCGCAAGAGGCTAAGGCGTATCCGAAATTCCCTCGGTAGCATACTTATCGGCTGCTTTGTCGTACATAACAGCCCGCTACGGTCTTTGGCAATGTCTGGAAGAGATTATAGCAGATGATGGTAGGTGGATGCAAGATGTGGAGGTGGCTTTAAGTAAGTAGGCTTTGCTACAGAACTGAAGAATTGGCATTAAGAAGACCATTAATCGTCCTGTTTATTTTCTTAATGCGGCGGTAGCTTGCTTTGTTGACTGTTCTCTTGCCAAAGTTTTTCTTCCGCCCATTGAGCGCACTCATACTTGCGAGCTGTTTTTTAGTTGGTTTAAGCCGATAGCCAAGCTGTTTACTTAGCTTATACAGGATGTGTGCAGCTTCGCCATAGCGTGCCGACTGCCGATCCTTTTCCGTGAGAACTTGAATTTCGAAGGGTAGAATGCCCGATGCATGGTCTTCGTAGAGACCCGTTATCTTTGAGACATGGAAGCCTTTTTTGTTTTCTTCTTTGAATTCTATATATTGCTCGGGGTCAATGTTGAGATAGCGTTCTTTAAACTTTGTTTTGATATAATTGATAAATTCTGTACGTCCCTCGACTTTGAGTATCTCGTCTCGGCTTGGTGCGGCATGTGGCGTGACAGAGTAGCCGTTCTCATCGTAGCCTTCATCGTCCCGAGCGGGTAGCTGATTGTCTTGAATGAGTTCATCTTGTGAGCGATGAAGAACATTACTATTATCGACCATTTTAAAGAATATATCGACTAGACTTGCTCGGTCTTTTGCGATTAGTGTCATACCAAGAAGATCAAAAAGTATCTCAAGCGAGTTGTCTTCCTTTTTATAGTCGAGAAGAGATACTTCCTTTGGTGTAATTCCATTGAATTCCTCATAGAGCTCAGCCAAATGTATATCCATAAAAGCCAAGTCGGGCTCCGGGTGGCTTTCGAACCACTCTACACACTCAGATACACTCTGGAGTATGGTCAATACCTCTATGTCAGGGTCAGTTTCGGTGAGTAGCGTTTGTAACCCTTTGGCGGTAAAATACTCATCTTCTACGATTATTACTTTCATATTAGAGATTTGGCTTTGGGTTCTAATTGGTCTAAACTCTTTATCAATGGTAGTGAAACGGAGAACTGTCCATCCTTTGAGACAATATCAATATCCTTGCCAAATACCAAACGATATTGCTCCATCAGATTATCCAGTCCTACTCCCGTACTGCTTGATGTACTTTGCTCTCTTAGTTGCAGCTTATTCTCTACTACGATCTTGTCTTCTTTCGTGCTGATGGATATGGTTAATGGTATTTTGGCACTTGCTATATTGTGTTTGATCGCGTTCTCCACCAAAATCTGCAAACCGGAGGGTATGACATAGTAATCCAAATATTTGTCATCAATATGCCACACTACCTTAAGACCATCAAAATAGCGGATACACATCAAGTAG
>CALICZ010000129.1 GCA_938049075.1 uncultured Candidatus Saccharibacteria bacterium | reverse complement strand
TGCCTTCAGCATTGGCGATAACCTCCGGCTTGCCCGCGAGCAAGTACGCAAAGGCACTGTTGGTCGTACCAAGGTCGATACCGATAGTTTTACCCATAATGATTCCCCTTTCTCTTATGATCATATCTGGTGTTATGCTTGTATCCATTCTAGCACTCTTTTGTACCGAGTGCCAACTATTTCAGTATAAATAATTAGCACTCTCGTGTCAAGAGTGCTAATTAAATTTATTTCAGTCTTTGCTACATTTTCTTGCGAATCAGCCAAGCTCCGGCTCCAGTACCAACAGCTAATACTGCGACCAATGTGACGGCAACGATACTCGCGCCCGTATCTGCCAGTTGGCCACCATTGTTTGCTGCCTGTGCTTTGTTATTACTGCTACTGGCACTCGAGTTACTGGAGCTGCTAGAACTGCCAGGGTTGCGCGGGTGCGGGTTGCTCGGGTTAACATGCTTCCCTTGCTCATATGCACGAGTAGTTGTATAGATATTCCCACCGTAAGATACCGCAGCTAGTTTTGTACCGTCAGTTGAACCTGTGATCGCTGACCAGTTTGGCACACCTGCAGATGCCTGCGCGACCCACGTTGCGCCAGAATCACTTGAGCTAAAGATATATCCACCGCCGCCAGCAGTCGCCGAGATCTTACTACCATCGTCAGAAATGGTAGCTGACGTCCAGTTGTGCAATCCATCGGCTGCGTACTCCGTCCAGGTTGCGCCAGCATCGGTGGAGGTGTAGATATTGCCACCTGTTGCCGTTGCTACCAATTTATTGCCGTCAGATGAGCTAGCAACTGAAGACCATTTTCGGGATCCAGAGCTTTTTCGTTCTGTCCAGGTTGCGCCAGCATCGGTAGAGGTGTAGATGGAATGGTCTTTAGCTGTCGCTACTAGCTTGTTGCCGTCAGCAGAACTAGCGACTGCAGTCCAGTTATACGACCCAGGTACTCCACGTGCCGTCCAAGTTGCACCAGCGTTGGATGACGTATAGATATAGCCACCCCAATCATACACTGCGGCTAATTTATTACCGTCAGATGAGCTAGCGACTGCTACCCAATTACGATCCCCCGACCCAGAGCGCTCGGCCCAGGTTGCGCCAGCATCAGATGAGGTGTAGATCTTACCACCCCATGCCGTTGCGGCTAATTTATTACCGTCAGATGAGCTAGCAATCGACGTCCACATCCGAGAGCCAGCAGCCTCACGCTTCGACCATTCTGCACCTGTCCCTGCTGCTGGTATTTCGGCTGGCTGTGTGCCTGCACCCCTTTGGAAGACACGAACGTAGTCGATGAGCATTGTTTGTTTTGGAAAAGTATCCGAAGGAGATATTGGCTTCTGCTCCTCGTCTTTCTCTACATAATCATTCAAGATAAAGCGCCAACCAGCGTCAAATGTTTGCTTGATCAACTCCTTATCAGCCAATGTTGTCAGTTTCACCGACGGCGTACGCTCAATGTCTTTGTGATTCGTTGGGCTCGCGTGGTAGTTGTACGCTGTGATCGGCTTGTCATCAATGAAGTATTTAACTGTCTCACCATCATACTCAACTGCCCATGTGTGCCACTCATAGGCGAGCGAACCTGACTTAGAACCCGCCTTGTGTTCGTCGCTATGGATAATCCTTCGTGTTCGCCAACCATTCTTCCAGTTACCAGAAACACCGTGGTGGTAGCATGTTGCGTGAGTACTCGACCACGTATACGCTGGTGTATACGAATACCATTCGATGATGTCTAGCTCACCATATGGGTCATTAGCGTTAGGATTATGATGACAATTTTGCAATGAATTGCCGTTAACCATCCACAGTGATGGTCGCGTTCCGTTTTTTCCATTCCAGTTAAATTTGGCGCGAATCTCTGCCCGGAATGGTTTTGTGCCATCAACGACCTTAGTCTTATTTGTCACGCGACCACTGAGGTATCGCGTCATTTTACCGCTTGGGCATGGTGCTTCGCTGACGTTAGAATCATTCAGCGGCTCGTCAAGGTTTGTAACACAGTGGCGCTGCGTTTTTATCTCTAGATAGTCGTTGTCAACAACTTTTACATTGCTTGGATTATAGGCTAAGTGATTACCGCCATAATTGTCTCGGTTCTGCTGCAAGACATCCCATCCACTAGGTACTGAAGTCCCTTTGAACTCCTCGTTCCACACGACTCCCCATTGATTTGAGTTTGCCTTGGTATTACTGCTGCATGCTAATGCAACCAGCAAAATACTACCAGCCGCTACCAGCGCTATGACTGACCGTTTTACCATCTCCTCTTTCTCCTTGTTTTTATGCTAAAACCCTTGTCGTCATTGTAGCGTTAGCATCCTTTATTTGCAAGTGCAACTGCGAGCAAACTGGCTTAATACAATTTTAGACCCACACAATAGTCCAGACTTGGTATCGATTTTATACAATAATGGACAGCCTACTGTGATCACTCGGCTCGTTATTTTAGCCTGACAAAAAGCATATTGAGAGCCTCCTATTGGAGGTATTACCACTGATAGAGCTGGTCACCTGCAGTAATTGCTGCTGCGAGCGTCTCAGCCCGCCGGAGACGCCAATACGCCATCACTGCATAGATAAGAACTGCTACACCACCGGTCAGCACCGCATAGCCCACGCCGCGCACAACCCGTGTGTCACTCCCCTGGATAAATATCACATAGAGCGAAACTGCACCCACCAGTGGTGCTGCCGCTGCTGCAACCACCGCCCAGCGTGCCCGCACTACACGCTTACTAGCAAATGTCCGAGTATGCTGGCGTCGCGCCCAGACTGCAGCAAGTGCCGCCACGAGTCCAGCGCCAATCACCATAAGCAAGTAGAGGCGATTCGTCGCTTGGTTGGCATCGTCTACTGTTGTATTAAGCACACCAACGGCTGAGTCATACTGACTCACCGCTGTTTCTACATCTGTCAAATAGACTGCTGCAGCCTGCGTATCTTTGCTAGCAAAGGTTTGCGGAGCACGCTCAAGAAGCGTCTTGACGGCTGAGGCTTTTTCCTTCACAGCTGCCGCATGACGGCTATACTCATCGCCAAGCTGCGTAGAAAATGAGTGCCCTGCTACTACCGCAAAAGCTGCTGCGGCCTGCTTGGCTCGTTCATCAATAGAGTCCTTCTTGGGCTGAGTGGCATAAAGCTCACGTGTAAAGGCTTGATAGGCTGTGCTCGCTCGCTTGACCACTGTAATATCGGCTTGGTTGGCCAGTGGCGTTGCATGAGTCTGAGCACTGCCAACACTAAGTGTTGCTATGATGATGAGTGTTCCTGCGAGCAGCCAACGCCTCATCCTGCCTAACCCCTACGGCTGCCGGCTGACCCGCACCATAGCATGGCGCAGGACGTGGCCATCAAGCTTATAGCCGCGCTGCAGCTCTTCACTAATAATTTCTTTGTCACCACCTTCATCATCCATCGAAACGGCTTCGTGGAGGTCTGGATCGAACTCGGTCGTGCCAAGCTCAACCACGATCGGCTCAAGCTTGAACTCTGCCATCAAGCCATCGAGCTTTTTCGACATCGCTACTACTCCACTTGCCCATGTGTCGTTCTGGAGCTTCTTGGGGACGTTGGCAGTGGCGCGCTCGATCGTATCAATCACAGGCAGGAGCTTGCGAATTGCTTGCTGGGCACCCGCTGCCTTGGCGTGAGATTTTTCGGCGTCAACGCGCTTGCGATAATTCTCAAAGTCTGCTCTAGTGCGCTGCAAATCCTGCGTGAGCTCACCAATCTGCTGCTCAAGCTCTGTTGTATTTGGCGCTTTCTTGTGTTTTGTCATCGATATCATTCCTCCTGCCTAGTGGTTTTGCCTGTGGTACTGAGCAGGCTGCTCAGTCGTCATTATCCTTCATAGTATAGCATGGCTGCAGCGCAAATAACAGTGGTCGTGCCATCATAATATCTCCTCCAGCATCACCCCAGTGCGCTTGACCAGCTCGATGGTGCGGCGGTAGTGCTGGCGCATCGGGCCAATCACACCAATGTAGCTGCGGTCGCTATAGGGCGAGCGAAATTTGCTAATGATGAGCGTTGCGTCGCTGCTCTTACCAATGGGATTCTCGCTACCGATATAGACGTTAAGTGGCTCGTTGGGCCGAGCTTCGCGCAGCCACGGCTCGATATTGTCAATCAAATGTGCGACCGATTGGACGTGCTTGCCCTCGAGAAATTCTGGCTGGCTAAAGAGCCGACTAATACCATTCATATAGAGTTCACTGCCGATGGTAGCAAAGCCCAGGTTACCCGTGAGCTCGACGAGGCTATCAACCGCACTGCGAATGGCTCGGTCAGCTGCATCGAGATGTGAGTTGACGTGCGCTTCGATGGCCTTAGTGCTGCGGTCAATTCCGCTAGGGAGCTCACTCATCTGAGCGTTGGTGATGCCGTTGACGTAGAAGCGGTAGCCCTTGCTGGTGGGGATACGCCCGGCACTGGTGTGCGGCGCCTTGACGAAACCCATCTCCTCGAGCTTGGCCATCTCGCTGCGGATAGTTGCACTAGACACACCAAATAGCTTCGCTAGCGTCACACTCCCCACAGGGGCAGCGATCTCGGCGTATTGCTCAATGATGGCAGAAAGAATCGCTTGTTGCCGTTCGGTCATAGTCGCATTATAGCGTAGGTTTGGCACTCTCGTCAATAGAGTGCTAATGAGCTAGTGAAAGATGTAGCCTATTCCTTGCTGCTTAACCGCTGCGATAACCTGCTCGATGTTAGCAAAAGCGTTGCTACTTGAGATCGAACCATTGATAGAATGGCGGGCTGCATCAACCCGCATCGCTGTCGACATTGCTGCAAGATATCGCTCACGCATCGCTGGTGACCCCTGTGCAATTGCTCGGCTCACTGCCGCATTAACGCTAAAAGCGACAATCTCGGTGATGGCGCGATATCGATCCCTCTTCTCCTCATGATATATCGGATGATGAACAAAATGGCTTAGGTGGACTGCCTCATGAATAACTTCGTGTGCAGCAATAAGTGTCTGCGATCTATCGGGCCGACCAGGCTGCTTCTTGCGAAGGCTAATGTGTGGGCGTCCGCTATATGCGCGATAATCTGGTGCGATGATTATTGACTCAGCATAGGCAATGGCATGTTGCCTATCTTGGACGGGCGGTATTTCATCAAGCGGCCACGCTTCTGGCGTAAAGAGGTCTGCTATAGCTTCTGGATGTTGCGCTACTCTTGCTACATTACGGCGTTGAGTTGGTGAGGGATAGCACATTGGTGATCGTACATGGTCATTTGCAGGCACAGCAATGAGTGGATATACATCGCGCTCTTGCCATTGTCCGTGCGGATATTCGCGTGGTGGTGAGAGTATACCACGGCGAGTCACACGACAAGCATGGAGCGTATCCAGCGTTGTCGCAAGTATACAGACGTTTCCCAGTGCCTCTTGCACTCTCGGGAGATCGGCAATTTCGTGTGCTAACTCCAGCCCATCACGAGCAAGCGTATAGCCATACCCCCGCTCTTGGGTAGAGCTATACCACTCTTGGATCGACCGTGGTGACCCAGCTTGCCAGCGGCGTATCACAGCGAACCATCCTCCGCTCCTTGGTCATCGAGGTCGCGACGCAGGAGTGATGGTGACATATATGCAGTAATCTTCACCTCTGCTACCTTGCCATTTCTTTCTACTATTTTACCTATCAAGACTAGTACTCCTTACACTGAGTGATTAGCTGGCTCAGTTTATCTCTTGCCTGCTGATTCTCCCGCTTGAACCTATCCATTGCACGCACGATAGCCTTTTGCCCAGGTCGGGGTCACCATCTGCAATGTCAAAGCAATTTTTCCAGAGCTCACTATACGTCCAAGCCGTCATCGCTATCCTGCGGCGCAACTCGGCTGCTCGCGGGCAGCCATAGCACTGCTTGGGGATATAAGAAGCCGCAGATATATCTGGCTCATCTAGCCCCTCCACAATGCCATAAAATTCTCGTCCTTTGTCTGATGCCATCAGTGTTTTGTATATTCCCCTCTGTAGTTATTTATTGACGAAATAGGCTGCTATTGCTCGGAGGTGTCTGATCCGGACGGATTCTGCTTACCTCTGCCAGTACGATAGACTATCGCTGCTTCGTTACTCTCTCCATCAAGCATCGTGGGTGAGCCGCACACCTCTACAACCGTTTCTCCATCTCGACTCGTGCATTTTATAATTCCAGGGCAGCCTGCTGTTTGCCTTTCTATACCTGGCAGCAACTGATTGAGCGCGGCACCCCCTATAGCAAGATTCATCTCTACGATCCGTCCATACTCAACTCGTGCTTCTTCTAGCCGCTCCGGGTCTTCTAGGATCTGCTTTATCTCCTCCTCAGACATGCCTTGCACTCGTAGCCATGTTTTAATATTGCCTGCCGTCTCCAGTGCTGTACGCTCCAGCGCTTTCTTCTGCGCCCATGCAGTTTTGAGCGCCTCTATTGTCCCTGCCAGCAGTGGGCACTTTTGACATTTTTTAGGGATATTGCTATCAAGATCAAGATCCGTACTCAGCCCACCAATAATACCGTAAAAATCACCAAGCTGCTCTGTCACAATATCAGGTAGTGTAGCGATTTTTTGCCCTGTTGTCAATCTGAGTGAATTTGAGTCGCCAAAGCTTTGTCAGTTCTCGCGCCTCTCGTTGTTATTACCTCTTCCTTGGAACATTGATAGGGATGAATATTATTCGTGATTATTCAGCTCCTCTCCCTGAGGTCAGGGTTAATTGTTACGATCGATAGTAGCTTTATCAGATACAATAGACTACCCTCCTCGTCCGCATCAGAATAGAAACAGCGCAACAGTACCGGGTATAACCTACAAATTTGCGACCATTACTTCCCACTGCGTGCCCGCGTGAAGCGCCGGGCAGCATCGGTGGAGAACATGAGCACGATGACGATGTTGATACCAATGAAGAGCAACGTGCCAGCAGCCGACCATGTAACCCTGCCGATAGTTAGCCCAAATGAACTAATCACCGCTGCAAGGCTGGCAATGCTCATCAGTAAAATACGCGAGCGATCGCTGCCGCGGAAGGTTAGCCCCGCAAGAAAAATCACGATGCCAATCCACGTTGTAGATACAATGGCTGAGATAGTCGCCACGATATGCGTCGCACTCTCAATACTCTGCAGCGGCAGGCCACTCTCGTGAAAAATCCGCACGACTTCCATACGCAAGTGGCTAAAGTTGAGAATCTCGAAGAAGGTACTCATCGTGGCTACAGCAATCGCCAGACCAATCATAATAATCCCAAGGGCGATCTGTGGTGGGCGGCGGCTCAAAAATTGCGACATGAGGGTAGCGTGTTCATCAGGCATAGTCTCGTGCGTCGTTGCATCGAGGATTAGATCGGAGGGTGCGTCTTCGTCTTCGCTTGCCTTGGCACGGACGCGGCCAAGCTCAATAACGGGCAGGTCGCCATCGGTAATAATGTTGTCTCCACCCCCGTTGCGTGAGTGGTAGCCCGTCGAGAAATCCTCCAGCACCGTCAGCTCAATCGAACGAAGAGCGCGCGTAACCGTCTTGACGACATAGTCGCGCTCGATGTCGGTATTTTCGTCGATCTTGTGCGTCACTTGCAACGTAAAGATTGATAACCCCACACTCTTGTCGTACGTACCAGCTGCGAGCCAGTCGACCTGATGCCCACCGGGCAGCAACCACCCCTGGGGGCAGCGCCAAAAGCGCACGTGGTGACGCTTGCCCGGGTTGCCATCGATCTCCTGCTGGTAGGCAAAGTCCTGCTGCCGGCCAAACAACACTAGGGGTGAGACTGGTGCATTAGGATAGCTGCGACGGGTTAATGTGGCGAGGATAATCCGCCACGACGAGCGCACCGTCACGTCATCAGCCAGCGCCCAGCCAGCGGCCGTCATGGCACGGTGGAGCTGAGCTTCGTTGCCACGAAAGGCGAGATTAACCGGATCTCCGAGGAGGCCATCTGTGGTGCGTGTTCGGCCAATGAAATAATTAGGTACATAAATACTACTTAAGATACGGTGCAAGCGCGGCAATGCAAAATATGCCGTGATCAACCACACCACAGCAAAAAACCCTACCAGCCACCAGCCACCAGTGTGCCAGCCCTCGCGCCACACCAGCCAAACAAACCAAAATGACGCCGCCCCCGCAAAAATAAAGAACCCTTGATCGACCAACGCCGTGGGCGACCACACTGGCCGGCGCAGCGCCAGGGATGAGCGCTGCTTATGCTCGGCAGCACCTGGCTCAGCGGCAGTACGCGTGGCTGGCTTACTCATACATGCTCCGGGTGCTCGCGCAAGAGGCTATCGAGCAAATCTCGCGCCGCTAAGCGAGCTTCGTCGTCCTTGCGATTATACACATCTGGCTTGGAGGCAATTGCCCGCACAATGCGTGCCGTCTCGTCGATATCATCGTTGATGACGAAGTGGTAGTATGGGACTTCGAGTGCGTGAGTAATTTCGCGGATTGCACTGGTATAGCGCTTGGGCCACTCACGATCAAACTCCGCCTGCGAGGTATAGCGCACACTGAGGCGCCGCTGCCACTCTTGGAAGTTCGGTGGCAAGAGGAATATCGCGACCACGCCTGGGGAGAGCTTCTTGTACTCATCAACACCCTGCACATCAATATCCGTCACTGCAATCTTGCCTGCATCGCGAATATCCTGAATCTGCCTGACCCCTGTACCATACAGTGTTCCATGGACAAACTTCGCCTCTACAAAGGCACGGCTCTGCAACAACTCTGCGGCAGTTGCTTCATCGATATAATGATAGTCGACTCCCTTTTGCTCCCATACACCTTTGTTCTGGCGAGGCTGACGGGTGGTGTACGAGACGATATCGGCAAACTCGGTGCTCGTGAGCAACCGCTGCTTAGTCGTATCCTTGCCGGCCCCCGAAATACCAACAAGCAGCACAATCCTTGTGCCACACACAAGCTGGCGCACTGCCTCAGTTGGCTGATATTGTTCGATAAGTGATTGAAGATTCGTCATAGTCATATCATATTTATGATAGCACACAATAGGTGAGACGATTACACGCCTTGCGACTAATCTCGCTTGAGCATTACTGTAAAGGCTTCGCTGGGGATGTCGACTTTACCAAAGCGTTTCATGCGTTTCTTGCCGCGAGCTTGCTTGGCGAGGAGCTTCTTCTTGCGGCTCACATCACCGCCGTAGAGATAGCCAGTGACATCTTTGCGGTAGGCACCAATATTTTCGCGGGCAATAAACTTTCCACCGATCGCCGCCTGCAGTGCCACCTCAAAGCTCTGGCGCGGCACGACATCCTTGAGCTTCTTCACCACCTCGCGCCCCAGCCGCTGCGACTCCGAGCGGTGACACATG
>CALICZ010000128.1 GCA_938049075.1 uncultured Candidatus Saccharibacteria bacterium | reverse complement strand
TTCGCGGTTGCCCGTCAGGCGGACGGCCAGTGGTGGGAGTTCTGGCAATTGTTGCTTGGCGCTAATGATGGCCGCCGCTACATCATCGCAGCGCACAATACCACCAAAGATATTAATAATGATGAGCGCCACGGCAGGGAAGTGGGTAATCTGCTTGAAACTAGCCAGGATCTTCTCTGGAGTTGCCGTGCCACCAATGTCAAGAAAATTAGCTGGCTGCACACCGCGGGCAGTCACCGCATCGACAGTTGCCATTGCTAGACCTGCGCCGTTGGCAATCGTCGCAACCGTCCCATTATAGTCGAGCGTGACGAAATTATGATCCTCCAAGGCTGCTTCGTGCCACTGCGGGTGGCGAAACAGCGCTGCATCGTCAATCGTCATCTTTGCATCGCCAGCGATGAGCTGGTCATCTGTCGTCACAACAAGTGGGTTAATTTCGAGTAATAGACAATCGTTGTCAATAAAGCAACGCAAACAATTCGCCACCATATCCTCAAGCGCAAAGGCTTGCTCTGGCAGCGACAAATACTCCGCTAGTGCTTCAGCTACAGTATGAACTGTTTGCGGCGTAATGGCCTGGCGAAAGAACGCTGCACGATCGTGTTCTTCCACATCAATGCCACCACTCGTGTGGGCGAGTAGCTCGATGGATGATTGCTCACGGTTAATAGTAAGCGAAATGTAACACTCGCGGGCGATAGAGAGAACTTCCTCGGCAAGAAGCTTCGTGGGGGTGTAGCCACCGATATCGAGAGCAAAGAGACGCTGAATGGTTGGCGTAATAGCGGATTGCTCGCGGACAATCACTACACCACCTGCCTTGCCGCGGCCACCGATCGGAACTTGTGATTTGAGGACGATAGGGACGGTGGGCACCACTGTTGCAGATTCTATAACATCGCTCTGCGGTACTGCCACACCAGCCTCGGCCAAGCATTGCTTGGCTTGGTATTCAAGAAGACGCATAGGTATTATTGTACGCATAGATGGCGAATATGCAAAATGATTGCGTGCGTAACAGGGGTGATAGACGCAAGTTATCATACGAAAGCCAGTCTTTAAAATTCGCTTCTTTGGCGCTGACCTGTCATCTCAAGCTGAACTATTTGCCAGTAAAAAACTTCCGGAATTTGAGTAGGCCTGTCTGGTTGGGTAATGGGCCGTTGTAGATAATACTACGGATATAATCGACCGATACGTTGCGCTGTCGCTGGATAGCAAAGCGCTGCCGATAGGCCGCTGGCTGGTGAATAACAGAAGCGAGCATACCACGCAGTGCTGGCCAACCATTGCCATGGCGCAGTGCACTAAAGAATATCATCCAATAGGTGAGGCAAAAGCGCACGCCAATCGACCAAAACAGCCGCCCCGGCACATTCTTGATAAAAATAAGCGGCAAATTCTTAAAGGTGTTGTACACGGCCAACCCTGGAACTTTGCTGCTGCTGGCACCAACCTTGTGATACGCAACGGCATGCGGCGTGAAGCGCACCGTCCAGCCCGCCAACTGAGTACGAAAACTGAGGTCGACATCTTCGTAATACATGAAGAATATTTCATCAAAAAGATCAACAGTGTCGAACAGTGCCGTGCGATAGACTGCTCCACCACCCGTTGCGCCAAACACTGTTCCGGCCTCTGTTGGCGCATGGCTAATTGGCTCATCACGGTGGCGCGGGCCAGGCAACCCCCAGGTGGTGTAGAAGTCGCCCGAGCTGTCGATGGTCGTTCCATCGCGACGAGCGAGTAGCCCAGTGGCAATACCACAGTGCGGATGAGCTCGTAGCTCGTCCACCAAGGCTTGGCACCAGTGTGTGTTAGCAACTGCGTCAGGGTTGAGCACACCAACAAAGCGAAATTGCTGCTCTTTAGCATAGCGCAGGCCTGTGTTAATACCACCGGCGAAGCCGAGGTTGCGCTGATTCTCAATGATGACGAGACTGAGCGCAGGGTGTTTAGCTTGATATGAGCGGAAGCGTGCCACCGAGTCATCATGCGAGTCGTTATCGACCACGATAATGGTCGGCACTAGCGTCTGCTGCGCCAACGAATCGATGCATTCTAAGGCATCATCGGCACCGTTCCAGTTAAGAACTATGATTGCAAGATTGTTTTTTACCACGGTCATATTATATAATGGCCAGAGAAACTATGAAAGTAACAAATCTTTTGCAACGAAAAAACCGCATCTTGCTACGCGAGTTGGTCGTAACGGACTTCAAGCTACGCTACCAGGGATCAGTGCTGGGCTATTTGTGGTCAATCCTCAAACCGATATTTTTGTTTATTATTTTGTATATCGTGTTCGATAAATTCCTCGGCCTTAGTAAACAAGTCGAGCACTATCCAGCGTATCTTTTGGTGGGAATTGTGCTATGGAACTTCTTTAGTGAGGCGACGGTGCAGGGGCTACAGTCGATCGTCTCGCGCGGCGACCTTATTCGCAAGATCAACTTTCCCAAGTACATTATCGTTATCTCAGGTACGATCTCGGCCTTTATTAACCTTGCCATCAATATGGTGGTGATTTTAGGTTTTTGTTTGGTTAATGGCGTACAGTGGTCGCTTGAGGGGTTGCTAGTTATTCCACTCATCCTCGAACTCTATGTACTCTCCCTAGCGGTGGCATTTTTCCTTGCGACGATCAATGTGAAATACCGCGATATTGGCTACCTATGGGAGATCTTTATGCAGGCTGCCTTCTATGCCACGCCGGTTATTTATCCTTTGCAGATGGTAATGGAGCGCATGCCAGCTGCTGCGCCGTATCTTATGCTCAACCCAGCGGCCCAGATCATCCAAGATGTCCGCCAAGTGCTCGTAACACCCCAGACTATCCAGCTTTACGATCTTGTTTCTTTCCCGTGGGTACTCATTCCATTTATTTCGATTATCATTATCATTCTGTTGGCGGTGTTTTATTTCCGGCGCAACCAACAGTATTTTGCGGAGAGTATCTAGATGGCGCAACCAATCGTTGTTATCAATAACCTCACCAAGTCCTTCAAGATTCCACTGGAGGCAAGCTCGGGCATCAAGCAAAAGCTCATTAATATTCTCAAGGGGCGCAAAGGATATCGGGTTTTTACGCCACTTAAGGATATCGACTTTACCATCAACGAGGGTGATTTCTTTGGTATTGTTGGGCGCAATGGCTCAGGTAAGAGTACGCTACTCAAGACAATCGCTGGTATCTACACCCCCAATAGCGGAAGCGTCGAGGTGGGTGGCTCGCTGGTGCCGTTTATCGAGCTGGGCGTTGGCTTTAACCCAGAGCTAACTGGTCGTGAGAATGTCTTTCTCAATGGTGCATTGCTGGGCTTTAGTCATGACGAGATGGAGGCAATGTATGATAAGATCGTCGACTTTGCTGAGCTGGGTGACTTTATGGAGGAGCGGCTCAAGAATTATTCCAGTGGGATGCAGGTGCGCCTGGCTTTCTCTATTGCCATCCGTGCCCATGCCGATATCTTGCTGCTAGACGAAGTCTTGGCGGTAGGAGATGAAGCCTTCCAAAAGAAATGCTACGCCTACTTCGATAAGCTTAAGCGCGAAAAGCGCACTGTTATCCTCGTCACGCATGATATGTCGGCGGTAGAGCGCTTTTGCAACAAGGCGGTATTCATCGAGGATGGGAAGGTGAAGATGATCGGCAAGCCATACCGCATCGCCGCCGCCTATAGCCGGAGCAACATTAAGAGTTACAACGAGTCAGAAGGATTAGACGAGCAAATATCAGATGACTTCGATATCACACTGCGCGGCAGTGATGGTAACGAACAGACGGTGTATGAGTATAACGAAACTATGACGGTGGAGTTAGAGTGGCAGCAAACAGGGGTCAAGCACGTTGGTGTCGCAATTTTCCGCGAGAATGGTGAGTATGTCTATGGTCCCAACACCTATCAAGAAAAAGTGAAGATTGCTGACAAGAATCGCGCGACCTACACTGTGCAGCTCAACCTCAACGAGGGGAGTTATTTCATCAAGGCTGGCTTGATGGGGGCGGACGACACGAAGACGATCGCCTTTACTGAGGAGGGGCCGCACTTCTCGGTGCAACGTGATTATGATCATGGCCGGTGGGGTGGTGTTACCAAGCTCAAGCATACCTGGAAATAGGGAGAAATGTCGTATATATTACATCGTTTGACGCACCTTATCAAAGCCAATCGCCATCTTCACCGCGCGGTACGTTACCTTTTAACGCCGTATCGAGTCTATCTTGATACTCGCCAGCGCCGCATCTACGATGCATGGCAGCGTCAGCATACTGAGCAGCCGCCAGCACTTGCCTCACTTACTGAGCAGCCGCGTATCTCCATCATCGTACCAACGTATAATACGCCGATTCCATTTCTGCGAGAGATGGTACAGTCGGTGGTGGCGCAGTCGTACCCACATTGGGAACTTATCCTCGTTGACGATGCCTCGACTAATGAGACTACTCGTCAGGCGATTCGTGACTTAGCCGAGGACATACCGCAGCTCAAGCCGCTCTTCTTGGACAAAAACCGTCACATTGCTGGTGCAACCAACTATGGCATCGCACAGGCTACGGGCGAATACATTGCGCTGCTTGACCATGATGATACTCTCCACCCTGATGCACTTCTGTGGGTCGCGGCCGCGATCGGCCGTACTGGCGCGCAGTTTGTCTACACCGATGAGACGAAGATGGATGAACATGGCCGGCCCTACCAGCCATTTTTCAAGCCCGACTGGAACGCAGATTTTTTGCGCGCAGTGAATTACATTACGCACTTTGCCGTCATGTCACGCCAGTTACTCACAGAGGTCGGCGGTGAAGATGGAGCGTATAATGGCACGCAGGATTGGGAGTTGTTCTTGCGCCTGACGCGGGCTTTGCAGCCTGAGCAGATTGCTCATGTGCCGCAGATCCTCTACTATTGGCGTGTTCACCAAGCCTCTACAGCGAAAGACCTTGATGCTAAGCCTTACGTCATCGATGCGCAGCGCCGTGCTCTCGAAGCGGATAGCGCCGCTCGCCAGGTGCAGACCCAGGTGGAGCGTGACCCGCAGTATGGCGCTCAGTGGCAGATGAGCTATAGCTTAGGCCAAGCATATAGCACTGACACCGCGTCATTTGATGAGTCGACCACCGTTGGTCAGCTGCTTGAGACAACCACCGCCGAGATGATATGCCTGACGCAGCATAATGCGCTGCCCACTGCCACGCTGCAGTACCTCACTGCCGATGCCGCTCGCCCAATGATCGGTGCAGTGGTGCCACGGATTGCCGATGAGCAGCAGGTGATTGCAAATTTGTCGTCGATTTTGCAGCCATCGGTGGTGGATCTGCTTCAGCAGCTCAGTCGGCGCTCATTTACCAAACATATCTACTTGACAGCCCGCTACAATCTTGGTATTATCGACGCACCAACAGTGGTGGTGGCGCGTACCAAACTTGTCGCCCTTGCGCCAGATACACCGCTCACCAGTGCACAGATAACTGCTGCACTCTGTGGTAAAGGATACAACACACTATATAACCCGCACGTAACGCCAGAGGAGGACGTATGATCGGTAAAGTACACAAAGCCGCCAAGAAAAGCATGAAGATTATCAAAGATGATGGAATGATTGGCTTTGGCAAGCGCGCCACGAAGTATGCCTATTATCGTAAATTCCCCGAGCGCAAACAGAAGTATTACAAAGACATCCTCTTTATCAACGGCTGCACCCTGCCGCACCCCGAGCGCTATCGCGTGACACACCAGATGGAGCAGTTGATGTCGCAGGGGCTAACGGTGGAGAGCGTGTTTTATGATCGACTCTCGCTGGATGATCTCAAGTATTATCGTGGCTTCGTCTTCTTTCGTTGCCCAGTGACAGAGACGGTGCGGGAATTTATCAAGCAAGCAAAGTTCTTCAACAAGACCTGCTTTTTTGATATCGATGATCTTGTCATCGATCAAACGTACACCGATGGTATCAAGTACGTCCAGCAGATGAACCAGGCCGATAAGCAGCTCTACGACGATGGGGTGAATCGCATGCGTGAGACACTTAAGCTTTGTGATCACGTTGTGACGACTACAACGCAACTGCGCGATGAGCTACAGAAGTACACTACCGGTGATGTACTGATTAACCGCAATGCTGCCTCTGATGAGATGATCAAGACGTCTAACATGGCGCTGGAAGACCTTAAGGAAGGTATTATCGAGAAGGATGAGAATAAGCTGATCATTGGGTACTTTAGTGGGAGTATTACGCACAATGAGGACTTTGAGCTGGTCATCCCAGACTTGATTCGGCTGTTCGATGCATATCCACAGCTCTACCTCAAGATAGCCGGGATTCTCGATGTGCCGGCCGCGCTTGAGCCGTATAAAGAGCGAGTGATGACCTCGGGTTTTGTCGATTGGCGTGAACTACCTAAGGTGATGGTGGACTGTGATATTATTCTTGCACCACTAGTTGATACAATCTTTAACCGTGCGAAGTCTGAGAACAAATGGCTCGAGGCTGGTCTCGTCAAGGTGCCGACGGTGGCGAGTCAGGTGGGGGCCTTTGCCGAGCAAGTGAAGGACGGCGAGACGGGCCTCTTGGTTGGCACGGATAACGATTGGTATACAGCGCTCGATCGCCTCATTACCGACAAAACACTGCGCACTCAGCTGGGTGAAAATGCACACAAGATTGCCACCAATGATTATTCGACGGTCTATACTGGCTACACGCTTGCATCGTTTATACGGAAGCGCTTAGCGCGCAATATTGGCTTTGTTTTGCCTTCGACGGATATCTCGGGTGGAGTGATCGT
>CALICZ010000127.1 GCA_938049075.1 uncultured Candidatus Saccharibacteria bacterium | reverse complement strand
GCTCGCTCCTCTCCTCCTGGCGTCTGTGCGTGCGCGTGGCCCTCCCCTAGGGGGGGTGGGGGTGTGGGGGTACACCCCGAAAGGAAGCGGTGCGTCGCCCTTCCCCTAACACCAGGCTATTATTGTGAGTTTCCCGAATGCGGAACACGGCCGTCATTTTATTCACTCTGGAGTCCCACCAAATACCCTTGCCAAAATTTTTTCCACCTAATTTTTAACTTCCCTATCCATTGATGCCCTCTAGACTACTACCCTCTCGATGGTATATACTCTAGTCACACCCAGACCATCCCACAAGCGTCCTTCGTGACGCTACAGGATGATTCTCGGGATAGACGTATACAAATACATTTTATGTATTTAGACGTCTCACAGAGCCTCTCAGGCACGTCTCATGACGATTCTCATAGGCTACTAGTAATACATTTACATGAAAGGATTTATATGGCTAAATCTATAGACCAAGACAACCCGTTTGAGCGTATCAAGGATATTGATTATGATGCTAGTTCAGCCCTAGCGGAGTTTACGAAGATGGGGGTGGATGAGGTGAAGTGGATCTCTACGGGAGTACCTTCGTTTGATTCGCTCACTATGATACCAAGGGGTCGTGTGACACAACTGCAAGCTCCGTATGCTACGGGAAAGGGCCAGCCAGTGGATTCTATTATTCCTATGGCTGATGGCTCTACAAAGCGTATGGGTGATATTAACCCTGGAGACTACGTTATCGGTTGGGACGGTAAACCTGCTGAGGTCTTAGGGGTATATGATCGGGGTGAGTTGCCTACATACAAGGTTTCTATCTCTGGTGGTACGTCACTCGAAGTCGATGGTGAGCATCTGTGGATGATTCGTCAGGAAAATCCTATCTCTCCGTGGGAGATTGTTGAGACTCGTGAGTTGGCTCAGAAACGCCATCTGTGGGGGAGTTGTTTGCCTATTGTGGACTCTGTGGCTTATGACAACGGCACGTTGAAGGAAGACCCCGAGTATGTGGCTCGTCGATTTGTTGAGGCTGATACTCCTGCCTCTATCTTTGATCGGTGGACAGTGGCTAATCTCTGGTCACGGTATAACTTCCTCAATAGCGTGATCACCTCTATCGGTACTGTCGGTGCGGGGGGTATGATATATGTGACTATTACTGATAAAAAGAAGCGTGAGCAGTTCTGCAAGATTGTCTATTCGCTTGGTGGTACGATCACATCTACAGAGCATCTCAAGGGGTCGCCTTATGTTGTGTTTCAGTTACCTTACAACCCATTTATGACTGAGGAGGAGCAGAGCAAGTACACTCCACCAGAGGCTATTTCTCGGCGTATTTTGTCTGTGACTAAGACTGGTGAGACTAAGAAAATCCGGTGTATTTGGGTAAATGGGCCTAAGAACCTTTATGTTGCTTCTGAAGACTATATTGTCACCCACAACACCACTCTTGCGCTTAATATGGTGGCAGGGCTTCGGGATAAGAAGGTGTTTTATGTGGATTCTGAGGCGTCTTTGAACCCTGAGTTGTTGATCGCTCTGAAGCTTAACCCTGCTAATTTCACCCTGTACAACAAGTCTGCCTTCCTAGAGGATATTTATGAGGCTATCAAGGAGGCTGCAGAGGATGGGTCGTATGATATGATTATCTTTGATTCATTAGCTGCTTGCACTACGAAGACTGAGGCTGAGGACAATATTGCTAATGCGAATATTGGGCAGAAGGCTAAGATGGTGAATAAGATGATGCGGGTGTTACCGATTCTTCTAGCTAAGAACGATACTGCCCTTGTGATTATCAACCAGGAGCGGGAGGTGATTGGTGGGTATGTGCCGCAGAAATACACGCCAGGCGGTATGGCTGTGCCGTATGCTGCATCGCTCATGATCTCACTGAAGACTATGAAGTCGTGGCGGTTTGGTCGCACCACCAAGGACACGCAGGCTGGGAATTTCATTGGGCATTTCATTGAGGCGACTATTATTAAGTCCAAGGTGAATACACCGTGGCGGAAGGCTAAGTTTAAGTTGTATTATCCACAGCCACGCGAGGAGGAAGATAATGAGAGTGACTCCTAATTGGCTTAATCTGTATGCCCCAGTGGTTGATGGTATTCTACCTGATGCCCTGGTTGCTTACGGCAAGCGGCTTATTACACGGCCTGACAGGCGATTCCCTGGCTGTGGGGAGTATCAGTATACGTTCGCAGTGCATTTGTTTATTGTTACGTTAAGATTCGATTGGAGGCGGTTTAGATGGTAAGAACTTTGTACGAGAAATATGGGCTAACGCCAGAGTTTATTAAGAGTCAGAAGGATATTTCGAAGGTTCTGTATGGCGGCAAGAAGACTAAGAATGGGCCTAGGAAGGCTAACCATCACATGGGCAAGAAGATGAAGGATGCTTATGTAGGTATTTATGCTGATAATTTTGAGACATATATGAGTATTCAGAATTTCAGTATGTTCTGTAACATTGCCTTGAAGCACGCTTCGGCTATTATGGCGACAGAGGTGAATGCTTATATGATGGGGCTTGGGCCCCTTGATCGGCCGTCACAGTTGCTTGTGGAGGCGTTCAATGAGTTGCACCCCTTGCGTGTTGAGTCTAAGAACCGGTTTTTAGCGAAGCGGCAGAAAGAACATGAGAAGATGTTGAAGGAAATCAATGGCGAAGCATCCAAAGCTTAGTGAGAAAACACGGGAGAGGATTGTAAATAGTATCCCTAATTTCTACCTCCTCTCTCCTGATGACCAGATCCGTGAAACGGTGAAGCTTATTGCGGGGGATTTTCTTCTGTTTTGTGAGCGTAATCTCATGATTCGTGACAAGTATTCTAACCAGCTGATTCCATTCTATGATGTGTTGAACTGGGAGCAGATGGAGCTTATCAAGATGGTGGCAGAGGATCTCGCTACGGGGCGTCCTATTCGGTACATTGTATTGAAGGCTCGTCAGATGGGTATGTCTACGTTGATTGAGGCGATGGGGTATTGGTGGACATCTACCCACCGATTCACTACTACAGTGATTATTGCTCATGAAAAGGAAGCCACAAAGAATCTTTATGAGATGTTCCGTCGGTACTACGAGTATTCTCACCCATCATTCAAGCCTGACCGGAAATATAACACGAAGCAAGACCTTACCTTTGATGTCTCTGACGAAGTCAAGAAGACGTACGACGCACAAAACCTACCGTCTCCTGGGTTACAGTCTGAGATTAAGACGATGGTGGCTACAGAGGGCAAGGGGCGTTCTAGCACGATCAAATTCTTGCACGGTAGTGAATGTGCCTTCTGGGATGATTCTGCGGACGTCACGTCTGCTGCGGTGCAGGCTGTACCAATGGCCCCAGAAACCTTTATTTTTCTGGAGTCCACGGCCAACGGTATCGGTGGCTATTTCTATGATGAGTGGAATGCTGCCAAGCGAGGGGAGTCACAGTTCCGCCCAGTGTTCTTCGCATGGCATTCGCACAATGAGTACGAGACACCGAATATTATTGATGATGATCTTGGTGACCTAGATGCTGAGGAGGAGGCGCTCTATAAGTTATTCGAGCATGAGGGGTACGATCGTGCGTCATGGCCTCGTAAGATCTATTGGCGTAGGCTAAAAAAGAAGGAATTTCGTACTGACCCCAAGAAGTTTTATCAGGAATACCCTTCCACTCCAGAGGAAGCGTTCCTTGCGTCTGGTCGGCCTGTCTTTGACGTCCCTATGCTCCAGGAGATGGAGCGTATCGCAGTGGATGCACAGAAGACCCACCCGTATATGTGTGGCGATATTAAGAAGGTTGTCGACCCAGAGACTGGCATGGAGCGTATCAAGTTTATTGAGATACGCCGGGTGGGTGATAATGACCCAACACCACTACGTGTATGGTGGGATGTCGATCGTTCGCGTAAGTATGTGATTGGCGTGGACGTGTCAGAAGGTATTGAGGTGGAAGCATCCTCAGGTAAGGAAGCCGACTTCTCTGTGATTACTGTCTTTGATGTCTTAGCCCGCAAGGTTGTGGCGCGCTGGCGTGGATATGCTGACCCTGATCAGCTCGGTGAGATCGTATTTAATATTGGTACGTACTATAATACCGCCCTTGTAGGGGTGGAGATCAACAACCACGGTATTGCCACTGCCGCCAAGCTGCGTAATATGTTCTACCGCAATCTATATATGCGCGAGACTGCAGAGGATGAGCAATTCCAGGTACGCACTACTAAATTCGGTTGGCAGACAAACAAGAAGACTAAGCCTATTATGATCTCTGAATTGCAGCGTTCTATTCGAGAAGGTGATATAATCGACTTAGACATTGTATTCATCCGTGAAGCAATGAGTTACATTAGAAAAGATAACGGTGCTATGGAGGCCCAACAGGGGCAGCATGACGACGTCGTGATGTCTACAGCAATTGCCTTACAAATGGCAGATTGGTCTCCATATAACACGGAATATGCAGCAAAATATATACAAAAACCAGTAAAAAGGTACAGGAATGCCACCACAAGAACAACAAAAACCGGACAGAAATACCAAGGCGCTAGCGGAATTAGCAAAGCCATCGAACGCAGAAGACGATCACGAGCAGTTCACAGAGGACGCTAAAGCCTCTGGTGAGCTTCAACTCAAGGATATCTTGGAGCGTTTCGACTCCGCAAAGCGATATGTAGACAATGGCCTTCGCCCTCTGTGGGACAAGTGCTACAAAGTCTACAAGGGTAAGCGAGTTATTCGTAACTATGATGGTATCTCAGACCCATCAGTACGTGAAGCCCATACTATTATTGAAACTCTTGTAGCTAACCTAGCGGGTGGGCTACCTAAGTTCCATTTCACCAAGACAAATGAGGAGCAGACAGACGACGTTGATGTCCTCAACAACATGCTTGACTACTACATGATAGTCAACCGTATGGGACTCAAGAACCAGGAATGGGTACGTGAGTCGCTTCTCTACGGCACTGGTGTCCTATACGTCACCTGGGCCAAGGGCCGCCCCGTAATCCAGAACATCCCTCTGCGTGACTTCTTTGTTGACCCAACCTCTACTGGGTTGGTTGAGACAATGCACAATGCACGGTACGCAGGCTTCCATTACTTGGCTAACATTGAAGACCTCAAGCGTCAGAAGATCTACGACCCCAAGAAGGACAAGTTTGTGCCTAAATACACCGGACTAGATGACGCTGGGCTCTTCACTACAGAGGGCAACAAGGAAGGTGAGAATGCTAACAGTAGTATGGACAAGGAGTTTAAGGATATGTTCTCTAACTCCACATTGTCTGAGAACGCACCAAAGAATCAGGTATATATGATTCTTCTGCATGACCTCGATACTGGCCGTATCTATGAGGTCGCCAACCGTAAGAAGGTTGTGTTCTCAGCTCCCACCTGGTGTCAGCGTGATGAGCAAGAGGTAGAAGGCACGACCGAATATGAGGGCAAAGAGATTGTCACTAAGAAAAAGCTCAAAGCTATTGAGCCGTTCCTACCCTTTGCTGTCCTACGTGACTACGTAGATGTCTCACAGTTTTATGGTTCTGGTGAGATGGAGCTCATCTACCGTGACAACGAGCTGGTGAATGACTACGAGGCGATGGACATCGACAACAACGCCTATCAGAATACTCCAATGTACTGGGTTGACCCGCAGTACGCAGACTTTGCTACTGAGATTGAGACCATCCCAGGTGCTGTGTACCCGATTCCTCGTAATGCAATGGGTGTGATTGAGCGTCCTCAACTCTCTGGTGACCTCGAGAACAAGAAACTCGCAGTTCTCCAGCGTATGCGTCGTGCCACTGCGGCTGATGAGGCAGTGCAGGGCGTGGCTCAGCAGAAGGGTTCGGCTACTGCTACAGAGATTCAGAACCAAGTGAACCAGGCCAACACACGCTTCGCTACTAAGACAGCTAACATGGAGTCTGAAGGGTACGCACAGCTCGGTTCTCTTTTGTTCAAGCTCATCCAAGTGTTTGTTACGAAGCGATCTACTGTCCGTATCGTTGGCCCTCGTGGTGTATTTTTCCATGACTACGATCCATACGAGTTTGACGGTGAGTGGGAAGCGCACGTTGAGCTAGACAGCACCCTCAAGCAAAAAGAGATTGAGGTGGGTATGCGTGATGAAAAGAACAAGGAACTCATGCTCGGTAATCCAATCTTTGATCAGATCGAACTGTCTCGTTACTTCCTGCAAAAGAACGATCCAGACCTTACTGACGAGAAGTTCAACGCTATGCTTGCGCCTCCTGCTGAACCTGAGGAGCGCGATCCATACGAGCATATTACTATTAATTATAAGGACGCATCACCATGGACGAAGTACCAGATCGAACAGGCTCTGGAGCTGCAGCCGGACCCGAGCCACCTCAAGGAAATGGAAGTGAACGGGATTTTGCAAGCCAAACGCTCCGTGGATGGGCTCGATCCAACTCTGCACGCGGATGGCTCGCCAGTCGCAGGGCTGGACGGACAATCCACATCCACGCCTCAGTCCCAGGGCTCACCGGCAGGGCAGGGCGGGAGTTCCTTAGAGCAGCCGAGTGGAGACGACTTAATCGGCATGTCGGAGAAAGATATGGCCTCTCTGGCCCAGGCACAAGCGGCGGCAGAAGACGGTACTAGCCCGATGGTCAATGACCATCCTGGTGAAATCCCAGAGGGCAAGCGGCCTTACCCAAAGAAGTCACAATAAAGAAAGGAGCAATCCATGCAAATACCACAAGAAGACATCGATGAGATGAACCGACGCAAGCAGGTCATTGAGGCCCACAATAGAAAGCGCAAGGAGCGTGAGGATGAGGCCAGGCGAGTGAAGGCTATCTACCAGGCCAATAAGACCAACCCTGCACTCCTTGACGTCCTCGAGAAAGCTCGCCGCTTCGTTGATTACCACAACCAGATCGCACGAGACGGCGTTGGTATGCGTCAAAATGGTGTCGACAGTAATGGTAATAAGATCAACGAGGAGTACCGTCTCTCTCCTGAAGAGAGGTGTAGCGAGCTCGACCAGGCGAAAGGGATCGAGCAATTGATATCCTATATTGACCAAAGAATAAATAATTGATATCATTTTGGGTGAAGCTGCTAGTTGCAGCTAGCAATCGTTAAAAATAAAAAGCCAAAGGAAAAATAGATGGACAATGAGTCTACAACCACTGACGCTCCGCAGGCGGAAGTGACAGACCAGCAGACTCTCCCCACGGAGAACAACCTGGAAAATACATCAACGCAATCTGAGACCCCTGAAGTCGACGGACAACAGGAGGTAGCAGAGAGCACTCCTACCTTCGACAGTGACCTTGACGAATGGGCTGCTAAGACGGGCCGCTCTGCTCCTACTACGGATAGGGAGCGTGAGTTATACCAAGAGATCCGCGACAGCCAGCGTGAATACACGCGTACACGGCAAAGCGAAACTGCACGACATGATGTTGAAAAGACGTTACGTGAAGTGGAGCCAGAGCCATATGATAAGCAAGGCGACGGCGAGTATGATCCATATCAGGAACAACAAAACCGATTGGAGCGCATGTTCTACGAAGAGCGTGCGAACCGTCTCCGCGGTGAGTTCTTCCAGGAACATAACGTGACGAGCGAACAGGCTGATATGATGGGTCAGATCCTTAAGGAAAAAATTGATAAGGGCGGGCGCGCTGCTTACGACTTCTGGACAAACCCTGATAATCTGGGCGATTGGTATATGCTAGCGAAAGCTCGCCTTGCCACTGAACCCGACCTGTCGTCTGTTGAAGCTGAAGCTGCCCGCGCTGAGCGGGAACGAATTGCTAAAGAAAGTCAGGCTGCAGCTGCATCGCCTCGCAGTGCTTCTATCACGCAAACACAGAAGCCTGCAGAGTACGATCGAGCTGCATACTTTGCGTCTGACGATTATTAAGCTAATCGTAAGGAAAACAAACAATGGCACAGAACTATGCCCAAAACGTGCTTGGTACTATTGACGAGCGATTCACTATCGACAGTATCACCAAGCCTATTATCAACAACAGCATCCGCTTGGACTACAACGGTGCTAACAGCTGTACTATCTACAACGTTGACGTTGTGACGGAAAGCAACTACGTCCGTACTGGTGCGAACCGCTTCGGTGCTCTCGTAGAGCTTGGTACTGGTACGCAAACTTTCGTTCTCTCGCAGGACAAGGCCTTTACCTTCACCGTTGACCGCGGTAACCTTGAGGACAGCAAGATGGCCCAAGAGGTCGACAAGGCTGTGAAGCGTCAGGTGCGTGAGGTTTCAGTCCCAACGACTGACATCTACCGCTTGAACGTTGCAGCTACCTACGCTGCTGCTAACAGCGCTAAGACTGTGGCTGCTGTGACGAATACCAACGCCTACAAGTCACTCCTTGATGCCCAGGTTAAAGTCACTGAACGCAAAGTGCCTAAGATGGGTCGCTACATCTACATGACTGAGACCTTCTACGCACTGCTCAAGCGTGACCCAGAGTTCATCCGTGACTGTGACACTAGCTACCGTGACCTCAAGAGCGGTATCGTTGGTCAGGTTGACGGTGCTACTATCGTTACCGCTCCATCGAGCTACTTCGTTGCTAACTTCGCCTTCATGGTGATCCACAAAGACACCTTGGTTGCGCCTACTAAGTTCAACATGATCCGTACGCTCGACGAAGTCCAGGGTATCGATGGTTGGGTTGCTGAGGGTCGTCGTTACTACGACTGCTTCATCCCGAAGAACAAGGGTGTTGGTATCCAAATCCACACAACCGCCTAATAAATTAACGAGGAGTTTCTATAATGAATCAAGAAGTAGAAAATTTGCGTGCTGGTAGCTCTGCTGAGACCTCCAGCACGGGTCTCCTCCCTGAGGGCGTGTATGTGCTCAAGGGTGAGGAAGGTCAGATCCTAGACACTATGATCTGCCAAAACGATGCATTGTATGGCGACGCTCAAGCTGCTGCTGTCACCCGCCTTGGGTACGTATTCCAGCGGCCTGCTGAAGAGTCAGACTTTGTACCATTCAAGAACGTTGAGTCAGTAAACCACACTGCTGCCCACGTCGGTGAGCAAGCTGCTGAACTAAAGGGTATCGCTGCCCGTCTCGCGCTCATTGAGCAAGAGAACGCTGAACTGAAAGCGAAGGTTGAAGCTAACGAAGCCGAGAAGGCCGCAGCAGATGCAGAGACAGCAGAAGCTGCGAAGCCTGAGGAGGCAGAAAACAAGGAGGCTAAGTAGCCATGGATAACTACAAAGTCCCAATTGACGAGACTGCTCGTGTACGGGCTATGCCAGTCGACCAAAACATGACATTGGATCAGTACAAGAACAGTGTGCTTAGTGTTGAAGGGGACGGTAGCGACATCACCTTGAAAACCCCGAGCTTCACCCACGCTGGGATGACCTTCACAATCCGTAACACTGGTTCTCTGGTGACCCCGGGTAACCCGTTAGGTGCACGTAACCCGGTCGGTATCATCCTTGACGGCCCATTCCTTGGTCTCGATAGTCAAACTAGTACTAAGAAGGTTCGTCTCAAGAAAGAGGACGCCTTCATCGGTGACTACATCAAGATCGTGCGCAGTAGCGCAGACTACTGGCAGGTTGTCGAAGCGGTCGGCGACTGGGAACGGTTCTAGTTGACATCCCAACAAGCCTTTGCTACTATGGTAGCGCATCGATGCGAAACACCCTGACCCCACATCAGGGTGTTTTCTATATGATAGAATATACCTAGTACTAATATAGGAAACAAATATGACATTACAAGAAGTAAGACAATTAGTGAGAAAGAAGCTTGATGACCTCGAGTACGATGGCGACAACATCGATCAAGCTATCAACTCATTCATCGCTGAAGTCCTCAACAACAACCGCATCGCCTTCATGGAGACTACGGTGGCGATCCCATTCAGTGCTGGGGCTGTCGACATCCCTCTTCCTGAAGACCATCAGGTATCCCTGAACGCAGTGGTGCGTATCCCAGGCAACCAATCATACTCTATCTGGAATGACCGGCTAGAGTACGCAGTGTTCTCTGAAACGTTCCCAGACCCCACTAACAGCTCGCCTCAGCGTGTTTGTGAATGGTGTTACTACGGCAATAAGATCCGTCTCTCAGCGCCTGCTGCAGAGGCTGGCACGCTTGTCTTAGATTATATACGACGCCCAGCTCCTGCCACTATCGACAATCCAGTACTTGTCATCCCAGACAATTACAAGCAGATGGTTGTGAATGGTGCGACAGTGCAGATCATGAAAATGAACGAGGACTACCAAGAAGCTGCTCAAGAGGCTGATGACAATGATGCCCTCATAACCACATTTGTGCGCAATGAGTCACGTGCGATGCAGCATGTTGGCCCTATTCGTATGAAGTCTAACCGACGTGGTGGTGCAGGCTGGAGGTAGATATGCGCTCAGGTATCACTAAGAAAAAGCGACCGATCACTAAAACCTCCAAGCAAACTATTGATGAGGTGTATGACCTGCGCGGTATCAACCTCATTGCGTCATCTCGTACTGTCCCTAAGAATGAGTCTCCATACGCTATCAACTGTCGTATGCAGTCTCGTACTGAGAACGATCACCGGCCAGCTATGTCCACACGTAAGGGTTGTGAGGCCTACATTTCCCCAATCAATGCGTTTGACGCTATGCACGGTAACTTTGACGACGCCAAAGCTGACATCCCTGTCGACAAGGTGAACTGGGTAGCCACGCCATTTAAGATTAATGACTATGGTATCAAGGCTATTGCCTCCAAGCTCACTCTAATGATTAAGCGTAATGACGGGGCAGCGGGGCAGATTCTTGTGGAGATTCGAGACGACAAGGCGGGTAAGCCTGATAAGGTTATTGCCCAATCATCCTTCACCCTCTCTCGTGTGACGTCCACATACACTAAGGTGGCAGCCAAGTTTATTGACGCTCCCTACCTGAAGCATAGCACTCAATACTGGATTGTAGTGTATATTCAGGATGAAGGTACTGGGTTGTACCACATTAAGGGCATGACAGGTAACACAGGAGGCTTCAAGTCGAATACATCAGGTAATGTGTGGACACCAGGCCCAGCGTTCCCATATGACCTTGAAGTCGCCGAGGAAGGTAGGGTGAAAGGGTGGACAAGGCGTCGCCCTCAGAACGGTAATAATAAGATTATTGTGGCCTTTAACAATGGCGTGTACGCCCTATCTGAACTTACTGAAGACGAGGGGGTGGGTGCTGGTTCACCTATCGCAGAGAACCAACCAGCAGAAGCCACTAAGTACCGCTTTGAGCAGATCGATGACAAGACTATCTGGTGCAATGGCTTCTCCCCAGCTATGTGGTATGACGGTACAAGGTCTAGTAAGATTGGCGGTATGTCGGGTACGCCAACCCATGTGATCGCCCACAAGAACCGTCTGTTCTGGGTGAAAAAGGAAGACCCAAACCGGGTGGATTTCTCAGGCCTCTATGAGTTCGAGTCATATCGCTCTGTCGACTTCTTCTATGTACCGAACCCTAAGTCTGCTGATCACATCATTGGCTGGACAGTGTTCCAGGACAACCTCGTAGTATTCACCACAAAGACCAAGTACATCCTCTCCGGTAACGACATCTCAACCTTCACCATGAAGGAGGCAGTTGGCACAAAGGGAGGGGTGAGCCAGGAGCTCATCTATGCTGACCGTAACTATATCTACTTCATGGCTGACGACAACCAGATCTACCGCTTCAATGGTGTGTCTGACCAACTCATCTCTGACCGTGTACAACCAGAGCTAGATAAAATCCAGAATCTCGATACGGCCACTATGAGTGTGTACAACAACCAGCTACGTATCCACTACGCTAAGAAACCCTCTGTCCTTGTTGACCGCGTACTGATGTACGATATGGTGTTCCAGCAATGGTTCTTGGACACTGAACACCCAGTAGCAGGCTCTATGCCAGCTCGTATTGGTGACCGCACAGAGCTACTGGAGATATCCTCACGGGCAGGCTGGGTGTTCCTAGGGGAGCGAGGTTACTCAGATATGGGTAAAGCCATCGACTTCAAGTACTGGACGCCATACAAGATCTACACATCAGGTTCAGCCAAGGATCGCATCAAACGCTTCAGACCAGTTCTGAGAGCCTCACAGTCACGCTACAATATGCTCATTGGTCGTGATATCGATGAACAGAACAAGCCAGCTATGAGGAACTATCTCGTGGCGTCAGAAGGTAGTACCTGGGGCGGGGGCGACACCTGGGGTGGAGGCAAGACATGGGGCTCTGTGTCTCTTGTACAGAAGGCAGCTCCAATGTCAGGCCGAGGTAAGTCCACCCAGTTTAGGTTTGAAAAGAAAGGGGTGGAGACACCGATATTCCTCATCGGCTACATAGCAGTAATTAAATCAGGAAGGGCACGCTAATGGCTAACCTAGGTATATTAGGACAATCACTATCAGGGGGGACACTAAACCCAGTCCCTCCTAACGCATCACGTGAGCAGCAGATCACGGCAATCAATGACATCATCAACCGCCTCAACGCTATTCTGAAGACACAGACATATTCAGATGGGCAGACAAAGCGGTTTGTCATGGGCTACCAAAAGTCTGGCTGGCCAGGTGGGGACTTCGGCATGAAGATCTCATTACCTGGTGTCGATATTGATGAGGCTGGCGAGAAGGGCTTGCTGTTCTCCTGGGATTTCACCACGGGCCAGCAGTCGTTCCGTAACGACATGGGCAAGGAGATGACTCTCATTGATACCAAAGGTATCACTACTGTTGACCCGAACAGCGGTATCTACCGCAACCGGTTTGGTGTGGCAGGTCGTGATGGTCGACCAGGTGTCTGGACATCAGTGGAAGGTAAAGACCTTAAGGTCTTGATTGATCAGTAATGTATAACGACTTCAACCTTAATTCGGATCATCCTCTTGATAAGACTATCTTTATCATTGATGACCTGAGAATCAGCAACAATGGACAGTACTCTCTCACGGTGAGCATTCCTCATGGTCTCAAGTTCAAACCTCTTGTGTTTGGCAACTGGTCATTTGATAGGAACTTCAACCTAGCCTTTGAATATTTCTCTGGCCCAGTTGCAGCTCTGCCGTCCTTTGGTGAGATCATCTCACCTCGTGTTGGTGTCAGGGCTAATGAGAATGTAGTGGAGCTAACTATCACCTCACTAGATAGGGCTAACGTATCCTTGTACTGCCGGGTGTTTGCCTTCAAACCAACTGACGTAGGGGACACCCACGTATTCTCTCCTACCAATAAGGGCGTGGACGATTTCATGGTTAATACAGACTACATCCAGCCGCAGCTCATCAATCAAGGTTACGTGGACACCCCATACCTGCAGCCTGATCAAGGAACATGGAGGCACACTGTGGAGCACAGGCTTGGCTACAGACCTCAGGTGATGGCATGGACGGATATTGATGGCTATATGCAGCCCCATGTCTCTGCTGCCTTCGGAGGAGGCCGTGACAGCCTCGGTATTGAGTCCACTGTGAACACCCTGGAGATCACAGCCACAGCCCCATCTATTAATCGACGTTTACACTATAGGATCTACGGTAATGTATAACCCAGATAACTTTCAAATCGTCACAGACTTTGCCACTACTAAGGAAACCAACAGTCACCAGATCATTGTGAAGCTCCCAGCTGGTACATACATCCCAGTCAACGGTACTGCCACAGCCTTCCAGGAATGGAGAGTTGGTGGCAATGGCTGGCTAGTACGTTCACGTATTGCCTCTAGAAGGAATGGTGACCAGTTCCAGGTATGTTCCACCCTTCGCTACTTCAGAGAGGACGTAACTCTACCAGTCTACGCCACGGTGACTAGATCATCCGCAGACACCATCAGGTGTTCAGTCTTTGTCGTCAATGACTGGAGACAGAACTACAGAACAAATGCCGATGAGGAGTTCGTCTTTGAGGTATCAGTGGTTGTACCACCAGTGGCGTGATATAATCTAGTTAGACAAAATTTAAAACAAATAGGACAAAAATAAACAAATGGCCGCACCAGTAGTACGAGATCTCAACCAACTGGTATCCGAATACGGAAGGTCGGTTGAGCCTCAAAAACAATTAATTGACACAGACATTGCCAACAACGAAAAGTCAGGGCAATCACAGATTGAGGGATTAGGCGCAGCAAAGGATCGTGCATTTAATAAGATCACCCAGTCTGCTCAAAATAAGGGTATGTTATTCTCAGGCTTCGCTCCTGATGCCCAGGCGGAGTATACCGCATCCACATATCTCCCAGCCTTAGCTAAGCTTCAGGCTGCTATTGCTAATACAAGGACAAGCCTGCTCGGTAAGAAGGCTGACATTGACAAGAACGTCTACGACAAAGCCTTTGCCACCCGTGAGTCAGACATAAGTGCTAAGCGTAGTTGGGACGCAGCAGAAGCAGCTCGTGCCTTCCAGGCAGCAGAAGCTGAGAAGCAGCGAGAGTTTCAACGACAACAGGCAGAGCAAGCTTACCAGCGACAACTTGCTCTGGCTCGTGAACAGCGTGCATGGCAAGCCCAGCAGAACGCAGCAAGCCGAGCATCTAGTGCAAGTCTTGCATCTATGCGTTATGGTGGCGGTGGTGCGGCAGCTCCTAATATCGTTGAACGTGTTCGCGCTATGCTCCAAGCTAACGCAGGGCGTGACGGCAAAGTGTCACCTACTACCTGGCGTCAGATTGCTGCATACGCTGCAGACAATGGTCTCCGCTTTGGTGGGGCTGGTGGCTTTGCCTCTAAGATGTGGCAGTACGCAAATGATAGCCACTGGAAAGACTACAAACTTGGTTACGATCGGTACATGTAGGAGGTTACTAGGATGGATGATCCTTTCTTTTCAGCCATGACTGGAGGGGGCGGCGGTGGCCGCTCCTCTGGTGGTGGTCGATCTTATAGTGGTGGGCGTTCCTCTGGCGGGGGCGATCCGTTTTTCTCATCAATGACAGGTGGTGGTGGAGGTCGCTCCTCATATAGGGGCCGTGGTGCTCGCTCTCTGGGACAGTCTGATGAGTTCTTTAACTCATTTATGAAGCAGTCATACATGAGGAAGAAAAAGGAGAAAAAGGAAGAGGAGGCAAACGCTGCCGCTAAGATGCGGGAGGAGGCTATCAAGGCTAAGACCAAGGAGGCTGAGAAGCAAGCCCAACAGCAAGGCAACAAGAGCAAGGGTGGTGGCTTTGACCTGATGAAAGGCATCTCTGATGTCGCTAAAGGTATCTCTGATGCAGCCACCCAGAGCGCTCGCACTATTGCTGACTCTGCCGCCCTAACATGGAACTGGGCGACAGGTGAGGAGAAGAAGCGCCAAGAGCAGTTACTCAAGGCTGGTCGTGATCGCTACCAACGTATCAAGCAACTAGCTGAGCAGGCAGACAAAGCCACTAATGAGGAAGATAGACAGCGTGCCCTAGAGGGTATGAACAGTATCCGCAAGCTTGGCGACAAAGCCTCTCGTGAGTACAAAGAGTACATGAACGAAACCAAGAAAAAGGCAGACCCAGTGCGAAACCTCGCAGCTGGTGCTGATCTTATTGGCTCTGCTCTTACCTTTGGTGTCGGTGGTAAAGCCCTCTCTGCTGGTGCAAAGGCTGCTGGTAAGGCTGCATTCTCTAAGGGTGGTATCTCTGCAGGTCTCAAGGCTCTTGGTGGTGAAGGCGTCAAGGGAATCGCTAAGAACGTCGGTAAGGACGCAGCTATTGGTGCAGCCTTTGGTGCTAACAATGAGCTGATGAACAAAGGTTCAGAGGCTAAGATCGATGATGTACTGAAGGGTGCAGGTCTTGGTGCTGCAGTTGGTGCTGCTGCCCCTGGTGTCCTCAAGGGAGCTGGTAAAGCTCTTGGTGGGGCTGACAAACTAGCTGGTAAGGGTCTTAGCAAGGCTGTTGGTGTGGATCAGTTCAGTAAGCACGGTGTGATCGGTACGCTGGATCAATTCCTCTCGCGTGGTATCAAGAGGGCCGGCTATGCCACTGAAGACGCTTTGAACAAGACAAAGCTTGGTAGTAAGCTTGTTGAAGGCAAAGACAACTTCATGCAGAAGTGGGTGACTGACAAGCACAACATTCTCAAAGATCTACGTCGTGCTGACTTTGAGGCAGGTATGGGCAAGAGCCCAGGCTATGAGATGCGTGCTCGTGAGTTGATGGGGGATATCTCCCGGTCATCAGGACAGGCAGCCTCATGGCTTGAGAACAACCCTAACGCCCAAGCTCTCTCGCAGAGCCTGCTTGATCGTGCAGCTGCTGGTAAGGGTCACCGTATCCGTGGCAGTGGTGCTGACACTAAGATTGGTATGCGTAGTGGTAGCTCTGAGCAGGTCTCTAAAGAGTTTGATGAGTATGCTAAGATACGCTCTGAATTTGACCTCATGAACGCTGGCAAGAAGGACTTCAGTAAAGAGAAGGTTGATAATCTGAATAAGCGATGGCAGCAGCTCCAGGACAAGGGCGTCAACTACGAGAAGGAATACAACCTTCTCACTAATGTCTACAAGGATGACCTCAAGAACCGTCTAGACAACGGGCTCATCTCTAAGACCAAGTATGATGAGCTGGCTAATGATGGCTTTGACTATGTCCGTGTGCAGCGTGAGCAGCCTAAATGGCTCACTGAGAAGCCTAATAGCGGGGCGACAAGCAGCCGTAAGGCGTCACTATCAAGCTCTGAAACCCTCCAGAAGCTCGACAAACATGCAGAGGGTGAGCAGCTATCACCGCTACAGGTGATGATGGATCGTGTGAATAACACTCACCTGGAGGCCACAAGGAACAAGGCAGCTAGTGAGATTGGTGAAATGCTAAGCCAGACTGGTGCAGGCAAGTACATCCGTACCACTGACATGATCAATGAGAAGCGAGCATTGCTCACTAAGGTGGCAGAAGGTAAGCAGATTGCTGCCAAGCTTAATCGTACCTTGAGGACAAACAAGAACGCGGCCAACAACCTACGTAAGGAAATCACTGCATTGAAGGCTGAAGGGCGCGACAAGCTCACTCGTAAGATGAACGAGACTGTTGACTACCTTGATGACCTTGCCAAGAAGAACCCGAATGGGGTATTCTCTGACCGTCAGATGGCAGACGTCCTTACCTCTATGTCGTCCACTGAGCTACGTCGTTTGTCTCGTAAGATTGCCACACGGGATAAGAACATGCAGCCATTTCTTGATCGCATTGAGACTCTCAATGGCCAGCTCAAGACAGTGCACGAAGCTAACCGTAAGAACTGGTGGGACGCTAACAGCATCAAGACCAACCCATCTACTGGTGACATTCCAACTTTCTCATTCCTAAAGGATGGGGAGAAGAATATTGTTCAGACGTCACCAGAGATTGCTCACGCTATTCATGGATGGGGCAAGCAGAATGTGAACGCTCTCACTGAGTTTGCTCGTAGGACGAACCAAATGTTCAAGGCTGGGACAACAGGTGTGAACCCAGGGTTTGCTATTCCTAACTTCATTGGTGACCAGGTAGAATCAGCTATCAACTCAAAGCATGTTCTATCGACCCACAACCCAATCAACTTCATGCGGGCCACTATGATGGCAGCAGGCAAGCCTCTCACTAAGAAGGACGCTCAGATCCTTGAGCAATATGCTAAGTTCAACAGTGGCGGTAAGGAGATCGACATCTACCGCAAGCAAAAGGACGCAGCTGGCCAGGTGTCTGACTGGATCAACAACGCTGGTAAGGGTGGTCGTTCTCTCGAGGAGATGGCCAAGAATCCCAAGGAGGCACTTGGTGATATTAGCAACGTAGCTAAGCGGGCTAAGGTGAAGACATCAGAGTACATCAACCCTATGAAGGCTGGTAAAGCTGCATGGGAGAAATTCCAAGATGCTGTTGGCTTGACTGAGGACATCACTCGTATCCAGAACTTCCGTGGTACGTACAACAAAGCTCTCAAGGATGGTATGTCTGAGAGTGCCGCGTTGTCTCATGCTAAGGTAGCTTCTCGTGAGAACTCGATCGACTTCAATGAGGCTGGTGAGATTGGCCGTGTGGCAAACGCGTTCATCCCCTACTTCAACTCATCTATCCAGGGATCTCGTGCAATGGCTCGTACCTTGCGTGACAACCCAGTGTCTGCCTCTATGAAGATTGCTGCCATTGCTGGTACACCTACTGTTGCCTCCACTGCGTGGAACTTGTCAGACAAAGACCGGGCTGCTGTTTACAAGGACATCCCAGAGTATGAGAAACAAAACAACTTCATCATTGTGATGCCTGGTGCCCACAAGAAGGAGGACGGCTCATACGAGGGGGTCATCAAGGTGAAGAAACCTGCTGGTGTGGGTGCGTTTGTAGAGCCTGTGCGTAAGTTCATGGAATACCAGCACGCTACCGGCAAGGATCTATCAGACTTCCTCAAGGAGAATGGCGGCGGCCTAGCAATGGACTTTGCTAGCGACCAAGGGCCTGTAAAGTTTAGTAGGGACGGTAAGTTTGACCTCCTAAGCACTGCTGGCTCTGTTGTCCCTGTGGCTGTGAAGCCTGCTCTTGAGGCAGCTCTCAACAAGGATATGTATACAGGGCGTGACATTGTATCTGACAAGCTAGCAGAGAACCCTCTAGAAGAGCAGACAAGCAAACAGAAGAGTCTCTTAGGTTCTGCCCTAGCTAACCAGCTTGGTGTCGCTCCTAAGCACATTGACCACTTCATCAAGGGCCAGTTCGGCGAGCTTGGCACTAACATCCAGCATGCAGCTGATCGTCTAGCAGGGGCAGATGATGAGTGGGCTGGCGGTCGTAGTATGGACAGGTCTATCACGAGACGGTTTTCTGGGGCTGCTGGAGGGGCTGCAACCACTGCGTTCTATGATGCATACAACCCAGCCTCTAACGCTCGTAAGAAGGCCTCTGAGCAGGTCACAAGTCTTATCCAGCAAGGCAAGATAAATGAAGCGAAACGCCGGGCTAACGAGTATAATGAAACTATAGCCAAGCGGTTCAGCAGCTTCATGCATGATCACGCCGACTCGGCTGGATATGACGACAGCTGGAACGACAAGATCAATAAATTGTACCTGTCGACCAGCGTTAAATCATTTAAGGCGAGAGCCAAACAAGCAAGGAAAAAATAAACAATGCCAACAATTTCACCACCACTACCGAACGATGGCGAAAGCATTGACGCTTCTGACGTCAATGTGCCATTCAACCAGATTGTGTCATTGCTCAATGGCCAGCTGGATCTCCAGAACATCAAGCCTGGTAGCTTGAACTGGACAGTTATGAGCGACACTAACAACCGTATTCCATCTACATCACTCGAGGATGCAGCAAATGCTGAGAAGTTCCGTAAGGACGCTAAGATCTACTTTGTTGTCGAGGGTATGATCTGGAGCCCTCTCAACGGCCTTAATGCCTCGATGACAGCAGGTAAGTACTTTGCATCAACCGGTAAGTTTCTTGATGTACAAGCCATCTCAAGCAAGGAGTTTCAACAAAACCGTGACACATATGTGTATGTGAACTCGAACGGTACAATGAACTACAATGCTAAGCCTCTTAAGTCAGGTATTCCACCATCTGTGGCTGGCACTAGCCTGCTAGCTCGTGTGACTACAGATAGCTCTCGTGTCACTCATGTTGACGACCTGCGTCAACTATACGCCTTGAACCCACATAATATGTACCCCGGCCTAGTGAACTACAGTAAGGTTGAACAGTTCACAGGGCAATACTGGCACGACAATAAGCCTATATATAAGAAGACTCTAGAATGGCAGACGAATGGTAGCGGTGTCGAGCAATCGTTCAAGGATGATATCTTTGATAAGATTGACACCCTCATCAATTTTGAATCAGCTGTGAATACCACAAGCGGTGAGCGTTACCCCAATGGCTACACCAACCCATCAGCCCCATCATTGCAGTACTTCCAGGCCAAGCTGGCTGTGTTGTCTGGTAACAACCGTGTGCTGGCATACAATACCAAAACAGCTGGTACAGCCCACGCTACATTGTGGTACACACGGTGGAGTGAATAGTGTATAATTGATCGGATACAAAATATAATGAGTAAGAGAATGCCTGACGATCAAAACGGTGGAGTACCCACAACAGTTAAGGAGGTTGGCATCCACATTGGTTATCTTCGCGATGACATTAATGAGATAAAGGACATGATCAACAAACACATTGGGGCTGCAGTGGTGCGTAAGGAACTAGACTATGAAATGGCAGACGCACACCGCATCCACCAAGATTTTGAGCAGCGTATCAGTCGTGTTGAGCAAAAGCAAGAGGCTAAGGAAGGTGATGAGGTGAAGCTCTATAAGAACATCACCTACATTGTCGCCTGTGGTCTCGTAATGATGCTACTTGCACAATACGGAATTGATAAGTTCTTCCACTAATAAACATAACTAGGAGGTTTCTCATGGAACTTTTAAAACCATTTATTAGCAAAAACACTCGTATTGGTCGCGCTGTGCGTACCGCCTTGCAGGTTGCGATTGCATTATTCCCTGCCGTCCTCGCAGTGCTGAATACCCCAGGGCTCGAGCAAAAGCTAGTTGACCTTGGTGTCTTGCAGGCAGTTGGCCTATTCCCAGTCTGGGCAGGTGCAGTGAGCTACGCATACAACATCGTTGAACACGTATACAAAGACATCAAAGAGGAGGACAAATAGTGCTAGGAGAAAACGCTCAGGAATGGGCAAGCAAACGTATTGGGATCTTTTTCCCTGCCGACACCGACGGTACTGGTCGTGATGGCGATCTAACAGGCCAATGTGTCAGTGAGATTAAGTGGTTTCTAAAGGAATGTTGTAAGGATATTCCTGCCCCGTTCATGGCTCGTGGTCATGCTAAAGACTTTGGTGACAGCTTGGTCAACGCTGGCTTGGCTGATCGTGTTGGTGATGTCCGTCGTGGTGACATCCTTGTATGGCCATACGATGGCGGCCAGTACGGCCACATCGAGGTCGCTATGGGTGATGGCACATCGTTCGGTCAGAACTTCAACACGGGCCAACGCCGTAGCATGATCAATGCTGCTGGTGATCTGGTATACGCTGCAGACGTGGCGAGTATCAATGACCCACGTCGTGTTGGCCCATACGTAGCCTACCGTGTACGCAACTACATCGAGTACGTACCAGCGAACCGTGACCGCACAGCTGAGATCAACTACCTCAATGATATGTACCGCCAAGTTCTTGGCCGCGATGTAGACGACAGTGGACGCGCTCACTACCTTGCACAGATTGATGCAGGTTGGAACTGGGATCAGATCCGGGCTGACCTGATGAATAGTGCAGAAGGTAAAGAGGTGGCTGCACGTCGTCTTGAGGAAGCCAAAGAGAAAGCTCGTGAACTAAACGCTGCATATGAGTCAGAGACTAACGAGATTAAGCGTCTCTACCGCACTATCTTAGAGCGCGAGGCAGACGACAATGGTGTAGAACACTACCGCTCACAGCTCCGTAATGGTTGGAACTACGGTATGATCGCACAAGACTTGTACGACAGTGCCGAGTACAAAGAGTTGCAGGCTATGAAGCAACGACAAGCTGAGGAAAGGGCTCGTGCTGAAGCTTCCCAGAAAGCGCTTGAGGCAACAGAAAAAGAGGCTACGACTCCAGAGAAAAAAGAGGAGAAGGCAGATGATACCACCCTTCTCACTGAAGTCCGAGACCTCCTCAAGGGCTTGATGGATATGCTAAAACGCGTGTTCCATATCGGCCAGTAGTGCTATAATACTAATAGACACAAACACCGAAAACAAAAAAATACCCCTCGATCAGGAGGGGTATTATTATTGGTGGCTACCACCAGCGTTTAGCTTGCCAGGCAGCCCAGGCCTGTGCCCAACCGCCGTAGCGGCCCTTTGCATAGGCATCAGCCCCACGGATGTGACCAGCGATGTTGCCAGTACCACCCCACTTACCACACGGCAGCTCCTGAAAGTAAGCACATGCACCACCGTTAGGGTTGACTGCATTCGGGTTACAACCAGATTCTTTCTGTGCGATATTCAGGGCGTATGGCAGGTCACCAGCCGAGATACCGTTAGCCAGTAGTATCGAACCAATAGCCTGACAACCAGCTGGTGCAGCTGCTACTGCCTGTCGTTGTGGGGCAGGAGCTGCAGCAGGCTGTGCTGGCCTTGCAGGGGCAGGCTGTGCCTGTGGCTTGTCGATACAATTGAAAGGTGCGTCTGCGGCAATCCACTGTTTGCTCTCATCACATTTCTGTGGATTGTCCTGCCAGGTGAGCTGCTTCTTAGCTTCCTCAGCCTTAGCTTTCGCTTCAGTTTCTTGCTTGGCCTTCTCAGCTTCCCGCTTCTTCTTGTCGTCAGCCTTTCGCTTAGCCTCCTTGACTAGCCTTTCCCGCTCAGATGATATCTTATCCATCTTGTGAGCTTTCGACGATCCTGCGGCCTCTGAAGCGCTCTGCTGGCTATCGTACTTGATCTTACTATTATTACTTGGCGTCGCCATTGCTACGAGACCTGCGGTGAGGGCTACAACTGCAGCAACTTGGACTGTGGTTTTGGTTAGTTTACGCATAACAATGTTCAGTAACGGACACGTTAGGTATGAACTAAACCTCCTTCGTTTTAATTATTTTTTCTTTAGCTCTTTAGTGACATGTGCCACAATGAGCAGCGACGCTGCAAAGATGGTCGCATACCCTAGTATACTACGCTCGGCAACAGGCATGTAGCCGACAAGGGCAAGCCCAGCGATGACAATAAGAGACAACGCAAAAGGCGTGATAATATTAGTTAGCTTTTCAAACATTCGGTTCTCCTTTCATTCCTTATGTTTGTTACTATCCATACTATCACGCCAAAAGAGAGATGTCAATAGTTTTTCTCTTTTATTTTTTAATCCTCCAATGCATATACATAATAAGCTGTACCATCATGGCCATCGACACCAAGAAGACGCTCGAGTTCACCGATAGCGTCTGCCCCATCCTTGGCATAGACTGTGTACTCCTTGAAGTCGTTTTGATCGGTATACACTTTGAACTTGTACTTCGTCATTGTAAAACCTCTATCTCAAACGATATACCAGTTCTATTCATGATGTCGGTTGATATCTTGCCGGCATCAGCAGTGTGAAATACATCAGCATTTACAAACTTATCAGTGAGCACATAGCTATTGGTAGACCGGTAGTACTCTCTGATGTAGACATCAATGCCATTGATTGTGGCCTTCAGAACGACATTGTGGGCACGATCATTAGGATGTGTGGCAGCAAACTGGCACATCGTGAACCACAGCTTGCGACGTTGCTTCTCGTTGATAGATAAACTAGAGGTGATCCATACGACATACTGTTCTTTGCGACTTACCTTTCCTAGCACTGTCGTCAGCCCAAGGTATTCATCCTTGGTAACGCAGATCCATTCAGGATCAACGTCTATATCAAAGCCCATGTTCTTGATAGCCTTCACGAACTGGGGATATCTCATGGGCTCTTCAGTTGATGATTTTACCATTTAAAATACTCCTCTCTTTATTTGGTATACATTCTCAGTTTACCAAAAGAGAGGAGTATTTACAAGAGGGTTACTAGTATTCTTCTATGTAACTGATCTTGCCGCCAAAGAAGTCATCAAGCCAATCACGCTCACAGGCAGAGATGTTATCGTTAGCTTCTCTAATGTCATTCGTCATCTCGATTTCAAGAGCTGGCTTACCCATCATGACAACAGTCAATTGCCTAACATATGAACCATTCTTGTGCTTGGCAATCACTTTCTTGTATCGATCGGTCAAAGGTGTGTTTGCAAACTCTGATACAAGACTGATCAATTCGGCGCGGGTGACTTCGTTCTCGATCTCGCTAGAGTCAATCCACCCATTGGCGAATTTCTTGAGTGATACGCCGGCGCATGCCCCGCCACCTATGGAGATGTCGACACAATATTGTCCCCTTCGAACCTTAAAACCGGCAGCTTGGGCTAGTTCCTTAAATTCACTAAGCGTCATTACATCTTTACCTGCTTAGTGATTGCGTTGCGTACACCGCGTGTGTACTGCTTGGCCTGTGCGGTGTCAAGCCGTCGGTTGATAGCGTCCACGATAGCTTCACGGTCGCTAATCTCGGCAAGCATTTGATCTTTGTAAGCTTGTAGCTCACTCTCTGGGAGGCCGTCTACCACCTCTTGCATTTCAAACATCGCAGGCTGGACAGGCTCAACCTCTGGTGCGCTCCAGTCATGTGGCTCTACCGTATTACCCTTGAAGACATCACGTGGTAACGCCAGCTGGTCTACCATCATGTCATTACCCTGGCCGATATGTTTTTTATATTCGCTCATACTTTCCTCCGTTTGATGTTTACAGTGTCCGCGCAAGTGATCACTCAGTGTGTCGAATTGCGCCCATTTGTCGTTAGTTTCTTGATTTAGTTTTGGTGTGTTGTAGTTCATCCTTTAATCTCCCTATATTCTATTGGTGTTGAACAGTATTCATACATGGCGGCGAATAGTTTGGCTCGCCTCTTGTCGTCAAGGTAGTAGGTTCGGTCGTAGTCTGTGCTCATGAGGTGGGGTATTGTGTTGTCCACAACACCCACCATCGTTGCATCTTTATCGAACACCTTGACTGTCGACTCGTCACAGATCACGTGGAACTTATCGCCCTTGAGTATCTTTTTCATTCTTGAATATTTCATCAAGCTCCCCGCTTTCCTCTAATTCTTTAACTGCTTTGCGTGCAAGTGCTATAGATAGGGCATCAGAGAATTTGTTTAAAAGAATACCCGGGATGAGAAACGTCCCAATAATAGACACCGTCCGCATGTACAACTCCATCGCGTCGACAGTTGCGCAGATAGAGCTAAACAACATGAACGCAATTATCAAGCTGAAATACAACACGTGGCCCTTTGAGTAGTATAGTTCTCGTAGTTTGTTCATAGTCTTTACCTCTCATTTTGATGTTCTATTGCTTGGTTGGCTTTGTATCGGAGCTCATCCAGCGCGTTATTGAATCGATATTTATCAAGATTAGTCATGTATGGTACTGATCCAGCCGATCGGTATAGATTAAACATCGCCTGCACGATCCCCTTTCTGATAGAGTTTCGCCTCATCTCTATCTCAGTGTTAGTTCCGCCTGGCATATTGTTAAAGCACCTGATCAGCCTTCTCAGACCAAGCCTGCTTGAATTTATGTAGTGCGTCGAACAGTTCACCGGCGAATTGTTTACCTTCCTCTGTCGTCATTTCTGGGCGATCCCAATCGATCTTGGCGATGGCCTCCAGGATCTTATTGCGATCAGGTAGCAGGGCTTGGCGGCGCTCCTCATCAGCTTTACGCTGGGCTTCCATTCGTGCCTTGCGCTCTTCCTCAGCCTTTGCCTCTTCCTCCTGGCGTCGCTTCTCGGCAAGTTCTTGCTGGGCTTTAAGGGCAGCGGCTTGGCTCTTGGCAAGTTCTAGTTGAGCGAGGCGGCGGGCCTCTTGTTCCTCACGGAGACGTTGGGCAGTCTTTGCATCCTCCTCGGCTTGCTTTTTCTTGCGCTCTTCCTCTGCCTTACGCTCCTCTTCTTTTTCCTTGAGGCCGTTCAGGAAGTCGACAAACTCACCCTCCGTCATGTCTGCAAACGTCTGTGTATACATCCGAATGTCTTCAGTGGTGACAGCCATGGCAGCAGCTGTACGCTCCTCGATGAGTTCCTTGCGTAGCTTCTCGCGGAGGCGCTCCAGGAATTCCTCTTGCTCTTGTAGGTATTCCTCGGCTTTCTTGACCTCGTTAGCGACAGTGCGGTTGATGTAGTCGATAGCCTGGCCTCGTGAGAGGATGCCAGCCTTCAGCTCATCGTGACGCTTCTTAATGGCCACACGGAAGGCTTTAAACTTCAGGCGCTCCTGGCGAGCCTGCTTCATCACATCTACCTGCTTGGCATCAGTGACCTTAATATTTTGGTAGGTAGCCAGGGCTTCGCCGATCTCCTCGAACGGTGCACCGTAGGCTTTGATAAGTTGATCCATGTTCTCTGCTGTCATACCGGTCTTGGCCATGACGGCCTTAAATTCCGACTCAGAGAATATGGTTGGCAAGTTATTGCTCATTCTTTAACCTTTCGTTTATTATTGCTTGTAATTTGTCTTTATCAACACGACCACTCAGGTAGGCAACTAGTACGGAGGCGAAACTCTTATCTGTCCTTGCAATACGACGTAGCATTGCGTTTGCCGTAATGTCCTCAATAGTATGCTCATCAAACAATCCGGCCTCTAGTATCTTGTTGACGACGTCCCGTTGGGCGGCATAGTATTCTGACTCTACATCCATCACATCCTGCCTAGTTGATCGATGATGGCGTCTTTGACGCGCTGCTCTACGTAGCCGGCGACAAAGGCATGTGAGTTGTCCCACTCCTGCGCCTCATCAGACTTCTCTAGGCCGTGCATCACATCATTGATGTCAAGCTCCACCTTTTCGATCATATCTTGAATTTTGTATTTGGTTAGTAACATATCGATCCTTTCTTTCTATACTCTCATCTTTTACGGTTCTAGCCATTCACAAAAAACGTAGACTCCGACAATGGTGAATGATATTGTTGTCAGTAGCAGTGCGAAGTACTGAGATTCTTGCGAGGGCACAATACTAGTCAGCACCCACATACAAACGGTATACATTGCCTTTGCCGCTACTACCAATATGATTGGCGAGAATAAGACTAGCAGCAGCTTTGCCGCGTATCTTGCCTTACTCATACATCGCAACCTTTGTTGCTAAGATGCCCATGCGCTCACGCGGCGTTAGCCCACCTCGCATGCCGTATTCTACGTCTCCAGTCATCAGCGCATCGGCTAGGCACTCGCCTTTAACTGGACACTCTGCACAAATCTTACGTGCTGCGTTGTAGTTGTCGTACCCGTTGTAGTCATCCACATACGCTTTGTTTTGTGGAAAGAAAACTTCCGGGTCTGTCTGCGCACATAGTGCGCTGCCTCGCCATTTATTCTCCATAGTCAAACACCTGCTGGCTACATGTCATATCGTGGATGACGCGATGCAATACATCATCTGCCGTCATCTCCTCGTCCTCAAGGATGTCCATCCACTTGGCTGCCACATCACCTGCCCGATTCTCGAACATCTCCATGATTTCCTCAGCCTTCATACCGTTGTTAGTTGATTTATCTAGAATTTCTAGGATTTGTTGCTTCATTTCTTACACCTTTAGATTATTCTTTTTAATATAGTTGTCGATGACCTCATCAACGTTATTGATAGTCTCCAGGAGATGCTCCCTGATATCTTTGAGTGCATCCTCTGGGCGACGCTCGGCAACAGACTCATACATCATAGAGGAATCATACACCGACTTGAACGCATCTCGCACTTCTCTGACGTCATAGACCATCGCCTCTTGCAGCATGTCGATTAGGGCTTTTATTACTTCCTTCTCCGACATGTCGCTGTTTAGAATGTATGCTAATTTACTTTCCAATGTGATACTCCTCTGCTAGTTTCTGTAGTCTGATGAGAATATTCTGAACAGTGTCCCCGCTCTTGACTATGGCGTCCACCATCTCCCGGGTTTTCTCATCCTCACCCACCATACGAACCTCTCCGTTCGTCATAATCTACTATGATGTTGATCGCGTCACCGATCAGTATGATTGCTTTTGCCAGCTTCTCACGATGATCGTTGTCCGGGTCTGATAACTCCTTGGCTAGCCAGTCCTGGGCATCAGCGAGATCAGCTACTGCTGAATCGACATTGTAGTCTTCACTACTCATACGCTATCCCTTCATTTAATTCTTCTAATAATTCTGTAGTACCGTTAGCCTGTACATTCATGGCTTGGTACTGTAGTATTTGCTCTTTTGTGATCAGTGCGTCTCTCCTTTCGTTATCTTTATACTCTCATCTTACTCCCTTTTAATAAGAGAGTCAACCCCTTTATTCGAAAATCTCCACGATTGCTCGTGGACGGTCTTTATCAAGATAACCTTTAGCGCTAATCTCTGACACGTAACGCCATGCGTCGTCATCAATGAGCCCTTCGTCTACTGTCACTCTCCTGCCGTCCACAAGGGCCTTCTTGGGCTGCAGGGCATCAAGGATGGAGGAGATGGCATTGTCCATGTCTCTGCGCACGTGGTCGGGATAATAGAACGTGAATTGCATGCGACATGGGTAGTGTTTCACGCGAGTGAAACCTTCGTCTTTGACATACTGCCTGACGCCTTTCTCCCACGCTATAAACTTTTTATTGGGGAAGCTACGCCCCGTCCTAGTGTTGGCTCGTCCATTCTTCTTGGATGGTACGACACCAGGTAATACCAATACTTTAACGCTTTTCATAGTTGTTTATGTGCCTTCATATGACAAGAACGCGAGAGCCAGACAAGATTACTTTCTGTGTAATACAAGTCCGGCCTCGCGTTCCTACTGATAATATGATGGAGATCCAGGTTCTCTGATGCCCTGTGGCATGGCTCAAAGCCAAGCTTTTCACATTGACACCAGAGAAGTCCATTTGAATCTCTATCCCTTGCTGCCTTTTTGTTTCGAAATTCGCGCCACTGCTCCTGCTTTCGCCCCACTTTTCTTAATGGGGAGCGCCTCAAACTTGAGCGCTTTTGCAAGGGCTTTGATCTGAGCATTACCCTTGACCCCGGTCTTGATCTTCGGCAAGGCTTTTGGCAATAGCTCGCTTAAACTCTCTAAGCTCTCCGCTGGCACGTCTTCCTTTTTCACCGGCTCGCTTTGAGATTTCTTTGAGTAGTTCAGGGTTCGTATCTTTGAGGTAACCAAAATACCCACGCCCCCTAGTGCGACCACCCATGCGACCAATTCTCTTGTAGAAATCTGATCCATGTCTCTCCTTTGTAGTTTTAGCGGCGTTCTTTTTCGCCTTGCTATAGGCGGAGGGGATATGTCCTACCCCCTCCAAGCTGTCTCGTCTGGCCACCGTTAGGCCTTCTTAAGAGTTAGGAAACGGTACTCCGATACCTTGTAGCCTTCAGGCAGAGGACAGTTAGTATCGCGTTGATCACGTGAGAAGAAGTAAATTGGAGTCTTCTTGTCCGAGTTTTTAAGTTGTACGTACCGTACGTTGAGGTAGTAACGCTTACCTTTTTTGTTGATGTGTGAGTAACCCATTGCGTTCTCCTAGAATGGCAGGTCTGCCAGATTAACGTCGTTATTATTAGTTTGCGCTGCTGCTGCTTGCACAGCCTCGACTTGTGGTGCTTCACCTTCGGCCATCATCTTTTGATATTCCTGGCTGGCTTCAATCTTCTTCTGTAGCCATTCAGGAAGTTCGCCAAGGACAGCCCCGTCTGGATCGCTCACCGAGAAAGCTACCACCGGGCGGACACCAGGCGCTTTATCTTGTGTCGCCATAATAGTGTTGACGTTCGCGTATGTGCGATCGCCACTCTCTGTGTGAACAATTTGGACGGTACAATATTTGTCGAGCAAGGTCGTCAGGTTGAACTGAGAAGCTTCTTGATCAGTGAAAGGCTTACCACGCCACTGCTCGAGAAGCGGGCGAAGCTTTGATTTCTTATTCATCGACAAAGTGTAGCTACCCATGACTGTTGGTGTGCCATCTACTGGCTGGCCATTGGAGTCTTTGAGAAGCTCCCAGAACAAGTACACCTTGCGCAGGTCTCTGTCCTTACCCATAAAGTTGAATGTGTGTGTACCGATGTCTACCATTTGGTAGCACCGAGCCAAAAATACACCCGCTGGTGCGACTTCATAGTCACCACCAGAAGATGATGCAGTAATTGTAATCATATTACTCTCCTTATTTTTAATAAACTTACTTAAAACAAGACGCTCTGGTTGGTTATATACAGGGGGTATATATACGTTAAGTACATATTACGCAAGTTGATACAGTCACTAGCCAAGTGTGACTATTTACGAGCTGTGTGCGTCTTAAGAAACTAACATAAACTAGACCCAGAATTGAAGAAAAAATGGGGTTTTTCGTCCGGAGGGTAACCAAGATGAAAAACTGTAAACTTGAAAGAATAGACTGAAAAGCTTACTAACTACGTGGATTAAGATTCGTAAATCTTTAGTGATGCACGGGTCTAAAAAATCTAAATTGTTAATGATCTCTGAGCAGCTGTGGTTAATATTTGAGAGAGACAAAATTGTGCTGTGCTGGATCTGCTCTAAGGTTTTTACACCTTTACTCTATTATAGCGCTCTCCTTTGATAAAGTCTACCCCTTTTTCAAAGTTTTCTATCATTTTATGCCTGCTTTGCTGGTACTTGGAGGCTTTCTTCCAGTATGATGAGTAGCGATGTTTGTCGTGCTTGCGGAAAGCCTTATTGTAGCGGCTCATTGCTACTGATGGTACTTCACTGTAGTCTATGTCGTGCCACTCGCGGGCGGACATTTTGGACTCCAGGAGATCAGCCTTGGCACGTAGCTTTGACAGAGCTTTACGGTAGTCTCGTGGCGTCATGCGGAGAAGCCTCATCATAGTGCGGGCCATTTCTCGTGTCTCCACTGAGCTTGCATTTTCTGACGGCAGCCACTTGGCTAGGGTAGAAACCTCACCACCAGCTAGTTCATCCTCAAGCTTCTTGCTGATAAACTCTGCCATGTTGATGAGAACTAACGGGTGTGTGTCGCTATGCCAGAGATCATCCCACCGACCATACTCTGGCACAAGCTCAATGTTCTTGATGGCTGACTCTGGTGCGATCTGAGAGAGCTTTCCCCAGCCGATACGAAACGCTTCTCGCGCCCCCACACCTTCCTTGATGTCTCGGGTAAAAAACAGGAAGCGCATTGTTAGCTCTTTGTCCTTCTCCCACGCCTCATCGACGATCTCATTGATGAGGATCGGTGTGCTCTTGAGAGCCGGTAGTGCTTCCCACCAATCCTCAAACACAGTACCTTTTAAATCCATTTTGTATAACTCCTTTTCTGTTATGTCTCTATTGTATAGAGAGAGATTGAGAAAGTCAACCCCTTTTAGCCACAAAATCCTACCATTTTACGGCGACGCTCCATCTCATTCCAGCAAGCCATCGAGTTAGCGATAGCTAGGTCACCAGAGATAATGAGGCGCTTCATCTCGTTGTAGCCAAGCTCTGGCTGAGCGGCCACCATGTCAAACACCTTCTGATAGTTCAATGCGATAGTGTGATATGCTTTAAATGTGCTAAACAGGGCTTGCCAGCTCCATGATTGTAGATTACTTGCTTGCATTTCGTTCTGCTGCCTTTCGTTCACCTTCTTTTGTCGCCATCTCTGAGATCTCTAGATCGCAGTCTTTGCACCAGCTCTTGCCATCCTCACGGCGTTCTAGCATGTGTCCGTAGTGGCTTACTGCTGCCTCTGCTAGGTAAAGTTCCCAGTGTTCGGCCCAGGTTCGTTTATTCTTACGATCAACTCGTGTGATCTTGAGCGTTGCGTTGGCAAACCTGAGTACCAAGCCTCGCTTAAATTTTGGATCATCATACGCTTGCTTGTCGATGATGTCCGTGATTTCTTCTCTCTTAGGCATTTAGCTCCTCTCTTTTAACTTATGTTACCCTGATGATATCAAACCAGAAGGCTTTTGTAAACCCCCACTTTGCTGTATAATGCTTGATGTCGGGGAGTTTTGCTCCTTTCCTCCACCGACAACGCTAATCTCCATAGATCCTGGGAATAATTCCAGGATCTTACTTTTTTGATCAGCTGTCGGTATCACAGGCTTTGGCTTCTCAACCACCTCTGCTTCTGGTGTCTGCTCGATAGCCTCCATGATTGGTGGCTTCGGGACTTCAGGAGTAATGGGCTTGGGTGGTGCGATAGTCTGGATAAGTTTTGGCTCTTCGTAGGTATCAAAATACGTTTCAGGATCAAACTTCATGAGCAAATAGTCGAGCATCTCCTGTTCAGTGTCGCCCCGTTCGTACCATTCACCCCAGTCCTTGACGCCTTCACTGTCATCAGGCCTAAGGTCTGAGTAATAGTAAACCTTGCTGATGGACTCGGCCACCTTCTCACCAGCCCTGTCATTGTCACCAGCGAAGTAGATAGTGATGCCATTATCCTTGCAGTACTCTGCGAATTGCTTGATCAGCTTGTCCTGTGATGCCGATGGTGTGGCAATTACTGGCATACCAAGCTCTGTGAGGACGGCAAAGTCACTAGAGCCCTCACAAATCAAAATCTTGTCTGTGTCTGGTGTGATATTCCACTGTCCATATAGACGAATAGGGACACCAGGCCAGAAATTAAAGCGCACTTTACCAGTGAGATTACGCCACTGGGCAAATAAGATCTTGCTACGGTCGCTATTCCAGTACGGGATAAAGTACCGCTTGTGTACCGCATCATACCGCCACCCTAGCTCATTGAGGGTGGAGGCTGAGACTTTGTGCAGCGTATGATCAGCAGGAATCTCTGGGAGAGACTTCCACGTATTCATCATTTTCTGCTGCTCGATAGCTATCTTACCACTGTTCATGTTGTTATTGCCTACTGAGGGGCTTTGTGCTGCGTCTTTGTCCTGATCGTGGGTGTTTTCCCATCTTGGCTTGTAATCGCGATTGTACGGCTTCTGGTAGCCTCCTGCGGGGTGTTTTGTGCGTAGTTCCTCCGCGTACTTGCAGATGTGGAATCTGCCACAACCTGCGAAGCAACTTACAAACCCATTGTCCAGAAAAATCTTTGCGCTTGGCTCATTGTCGGCGTGGTCTGGGTTTGGGCACTGGGACACGATGGTATTGCCGTACCTCCTGTGCTTGAGATAGTGCTCATCAAGCCAACGCTCAATACTAGACGCCGAAGGGGTCTGATACTCCGACATCACTGGCAGCGGGGATCATCTTTCCTTTACGTAGTACCATGTTGTAGCCATAGTTGGGGCGAGCGGTAAAGCGCGACTTGCGCATTGTGATCGTGATAGCACCAGGCGTACAAGAATTTTCATTCTCTTGTACCTCGAGGATCTTACTTGCTGCCGCTGCGATACTGCTTGAGCCACGGATACGGCTTGAGCCCCTACTGTCACCCTTGTTGGTGTGAGACACCAAGATGACAGTCTTTTTGACGTCCTTGATGAGCTGGTTCAACTTACGCATAAACACCTGCTGTGACCGCCACTCACCCTCCTGGCCGATACTTACCGTCTCAAAGAGGAATTGGAGGTGGTCGAGTAGTACAACGTCCCGGTCACGCTCTAGGAACATCCACTCCAGGTACTCCAGTGCACCCTCAAGCGTCCACTCACCCCGGCCAAGCTCCTTATCTGTGGCAATCTGAATGTCAGCACCACGCTTGAGCACGTACTCGGCGAAGTTGGTTTTACCCAGTGCTGCCTCCATACGGAGGTAGACATCAGCGCCCTCGTCCTCAAGGATCATCATGCCAATCTTTGCACCCTTGAGAATTGGGTCGCACAGCATGTTCAGGGCCACTGTTGACTTACCAATACCAGTGTCACCAAAGAGAATAACAATCTCGTAATTACCAGGGCGGCCATAGCCACCACCGATGTACTCATTGAGGCCACACCCCTTTGCGCTGTTGATGTCGGCACGATAGAGGTCGGTAACACCGAATGTGTGACGCTGATTCTCTGCTGCCTTATGGTATGAGCTTAATGCTTGTACCTCTTTTAGAAATCCCATTTATTGTTCTCCTTTTATCTTTTTTGATTCTTCTTCCATGATATCACGCACTTTATTGAATAGCAACCCCATTTCGTTATCAATTTGCATACCACGGAAGTATCTCACCCTGTCTTTGCGTACGTTAGCCTTGGCTTCCACTGGCCAATCGATGTCGTACTGAGGGCACACCATCTGGAGATATTTGTTTTTCTCTAGCAGCTTGATCTCACGCGGTGCACTGTCGACAGGGCGGTTGAGAAATAGGTTCATAGCTCGTAGCATCTTGGTGGACTTCCAGTCGATTATTCCACGTAGGCTGTCGAGCTTGAATGGAAAGCCCGTGAGAGCCGCGTAGGCGGCCCAAGGAAACGTCAAAACCATCTGGAGGTATGATGCAGCCTCTTGGGGGGTTTTGAACGCATACGCGGCCTCTGAGCGCTTCATATGGCCTAACATCACGTTAGCGTTCTTAGTCCAATCACGCCGTGGGTCATTTGGCGTGATCTTGGCGTGCACTTGCTTGAGTAACGGCACGAGAAGTTTCACGTCTGGGTGGCTGGCGGGCAGGCCGGGAGTTGCCTTTCTCTCTTTTGCTCTGTTTTGTGGGGGGGGCGGCGGAACTTGGGGGGGGAGGTGCGGAGCACCTCTATGGGCATCAGGAACAAACTTGTTCCTGGAGCCTAGACCCAGCGAAGCGGGGTCGGACTGTGGGGACGCCAGCTCTGCTGGCGGAGGCACGAGGCAAGCAGCTTGCTGCGCGCCGGCGAGGGGCGGAGTGGTGCAAGCTTGCTTGCGCCGCGACGCCATCTGGAGAGACTCGCTAGAGTCTCGACAGATATTTTTCTTATTATTATTAATCTTATATATAGAGGTGTTTGGGGGACAAAATGTCCCCTGACGAGCAATTATTGGGGGACAAAATGTCCCCTGACTCTGAACATTTTCAGCCTCACTTTGGGTACTTTTTGGGGGACAAAATGTCCCTTGATCTTTAGTAGTTTTTGTTTTATTCTTGCCATCCTCAATGCATTTTTGGACAGCTTCTAGGTAGCCAGGGTCTTTGGGTTTTGGTAGTGTCGGCACGGGTCGACCAAGCTCAAAGTATCGTTTTTTGTGCTTCTTGTAGACTACTGTGATCCACCCATCATCGATTAGGGTTTTAACACATCGCTTGATCTGTTTCTCGCTGGCCCAAAACACCCATTCTCTAATCTGCTTTACTGTTCTGTAGACAGCGTCAACATCCTGTTTTTTCTGGATCTCTATGATTGAATATGCTATATTGTTATAGACAACCCCAATAAGGCTGTTGCCATAATACCCCGATATGTAGGCATCACCAATCCTATTGTTGGGGTTCTTTTCTTTTCTAGTCATTTCTCTACTCCTTGCTGTGGGTCGTTACTTTAAATTTATTTTCTGCTGGCATAGACCTAGTGAACCCAATAGTCTCGATGTACCCGTCCTCCTCTAGGCTCACTATAGCATCTTTGATTTCCTTAAATGTTGTTTTCATAGGCAAAAACCTCTGGCATTCAGCCACTGACGTCTCATAGAAATAGTTACCGTCGTGGTAATTCACTACCATAAAATTCCAGTCTGGCATGAGCAGCCCAGCTACTATACCGTGCTCCTCTGTCACTCGTGGATCAAGCTCCATATCTCTTACTCCTCATCTTCCTTTATCTGTTTAATCAAATTATCTAATTTTCTCTGGCGCTTATGACTGTATGCACCATTTGATTTGTAATTGCCCTTGCCGAACTTACTAGGCTTTGTAAGTCGCTTGTCGTTCAAGTCCCTACTAACCTTTGGTGGTATACGGGCTATACGGTATTCAGGGTAGTATAGATTTCCCCGCTTGTCCTCTAGCCAACCATCCGCACAAAACAGACGGCACAACCGTTTGCAAGCAGAATAACCCACAGTAGCTGTCTTAATAGCCAGCTCTTCGTAGGAAATCTTGAACCCAGTGCCCATATCGCGCTCATTGCTAAAATCAACCAGCGCCGCCCACACCATACCCGCCTGGAGTCCATACCGTATAGCCATGTATGGCTCGCACAGCAAATAGTGCTTTGTACTCAATGCACGGGGCTTCCTCAATTTGATATTAGTATTTTTATCCACTAGCTCTCCTTTGTAGTGCTAAAATTGATATCAATCTGATAATAGCACTCACATTGCAATAGGGCAATACCCGCTCAGACAGCGTGAGAAGCTACAGAATAAGCCAAACACAAAAAGATGGGTAAACTCCCATCTCAATGTGTAAACGCAATTGTAGGCCTACTTACGCATGAATGTACCCACTTGTGGCACAAGCTTTTGGTATTTAGGTTTAGACTTTGGCTTTTCCTTGGCGTCTGAACCCTTGCGGTTGATCGTGTAGGTGTACATGATCTTATTATCCAGCCGGCCCTTCTCACTCCACACCTCATCACGAAAGCCACCAGCTTCCTTCTGAACGCGAATAGTCTCCACTCGCCCTAACTTCTCCGTCACATTGGCAATGTCATACACGTGTAGCACCTTATTAGGATCATTAGGATCAAGACGCACACCCCGCCCAATCATCTGATACCACAAAGCCAAAGACATAGTGGCACGAGACATCACGATGCAATCTAGCTCCGGGACGTCAAAGCCGGTAGTGAATACGCCCATATTGAGCATGGTTTTCAATTCACCGCTCTTAAAGCGTCGTACAAGCTCCTCACGCTCTTTACCTGGCGTCTTGGCTGTAACCAGCCCAACCTCAAGCCCAAACTCATCACGCATAATCTCCTGGATACTCTCCGCCTGGCTAACAGTCTGGCAGAATACCAAACACCGCTTGTGGTGCTTCTCTGCGTAGTTGATGGCCTGTACTGTGCGGCTAATAATACGCCCACCAAACACCTTGGCCGATTCATCCGTAAAGTTAGCCCCTGTGCTATTCACCTTGAGGTCTGCCCAGGATGTCTTGTCTTGGTAGTACTTGATGGGTGCTAAATATCCCATTTGTTCAAGCTCTTTATGTTCAATCTTGTAGCAGATGTTACCAAAAAAGGGTTTTTTACCCATACGATTCAACATCTTGAGCCCCGCGCTACCATTGAGCTGCCCATTCTCCCACGTATACACAGTATCAACTCGATATGGCGTAGCAGTCAGTCCAATCACATTGCCAATCTCTGCCCCTCGTAGAAACTTACCAAGCATAGTGCTACCAAGTTGTTTAGGGTTCAACCCATGGCATTCATCAAGGATAGCGTAATTGAAATGACGGAATAGTTCCGGCTTTTTGTAGATGCTACCAATCGTCGCAAATGTCACCTTCCTGATGTCTTTAGCCCCAGCACTGGCTGAATATATCCCCGCTTCAAGCTCTGGTGCATAGCTCGTGAACTTCTCGTAATTCTGCAAAACCAACTCACGGTTAGGCTGCAAGACAATGATATTGTCGTCTAACTCACGACAAATTGCCGCTATTATAAGAGACTTGCCGCTCCCGGTGCTGGCCACCACAATGCCTGGCCGCTCCCTATATGCAATATGTTGAAGCGCTGCGTTCTTGGCTTCCTCTTGATATGGCCGTAGCTTATACTTCACTTTCCCCTTCCCCTTCCTTTATATTTTTCTTTTCAAATCCGCCAATCGCTTCACAGATGGCAATACAATCATTAATATCTAACTGCTCCATAAATCATCCCCGCCCTATTCATCTTTGATGCCCGCATAGCCCACCAGCGACGCATACCGTCCAGCCATTGGTTGTTCATATCCCGATACCTGCTACTTTCTATTCAGATTTACTCACTAAATTTGGCCTGGTTGTGCAAGTAACCACAGTGTGATCAAACCCCATGCACCGAAAGCTAACGCCACTACGTAAGGCATTGCCTCATGCCATGCTGCCTTAATAAAGCTCTTGATCATCTTGCTTGTACTACCTGTTTGTTCGTAACTCATTGTTATAGTTCTCCTATAGTTTAATCTTGGTTTGTTGTTCTAGTAGCCCGTTTGTCTTGATGACATCCCAACTCATGATTGGCCAGCCGTCCCTATCTATGTTGGTTGCCACTACGCTTGTCTGGTAACCCTCCTCACAGATAGCCTTGTGAGCGCGTAGGGCGTCGCCTGCTGCGTTATATTCCTTGGCGCGGCTCCTATACTGTCTCCACTTCCTACCGCCCCAGAAACGCCTCACATCGCCTTGTACTGATTCTATGTAGTATTTAGTTATCATTGGCGTGCTCTGGACAAATCATGTAATTAAGCCACAGTGTGAATACCGTACCCCAGTGTAACGCTTGGCCCACAAAGGACAGAATAACAGCGATAGACAAGATAAGGATTAGTACATTGTCTAGCCAGTGATGGTAACACCAGAGGGCAGCAAGTGCATGCAATGTGGTGATAGCCGTTACAGCTAGTACGTAAAGTGTTGCTTTGAGTTTCATCTTCAGTTCTCCTATTATTGATCAAGTTAGTTGTATTTTGCAAGTGAGTTAGTTTTTGTCGCACTCGTAGCTAGTTAGATGATCCTTTGTGTAAGTGCTACATGTGTAGGTTACTCGTGCTTGTCGCTGCTCTGTGCTACTGTCTGGTGCTGTGTACCCGTAGCAAATTGCTGTGAATGCTACCACCATCAGTACCCATGCTACTGCGCTTGTGATCCATGATTGTTTACGTGCTTGCATTGTTATATCTCCGTTTAACCTTTTATTATCGCTTCTACTCCGGCCACAACTCGTAAGCCGTTCAGTTTGAATGTACTACCTGTTGTCTTTATCGTCATGTGACCCCTTTATCTCTAGTCAGGGTGGGTGAGCCTCGCATACTCACCCACGCATCTGGCTTTATTGTTAACGCGGAAGGTCAAGCCCTATGTAGTTGGTTCTTGGTGGAGTTGCGCCACCTTGCTTTCGCTTCCTGTTCATCTCTGAACTGTCTCTATTGTAGCGCGTCCTCTCTTTTAATGCAACCCCTTTCTCTCTTTTAATTGCCCAAGTTATCCACACCCCCACCCTAGTGGTATAATACAGTAGACACATAACAAATAAGGACACACACAATGGCTAACATTCAAAAGATTAAGAAACAAACCAAAGACCACCAAGACATTTACGATTTCCTCACACCTCCTGGAGTCTCCAAGGAAGACACCAAGGAGTTAGCGGAGGTCATCAAGGCTGATGCCACCCCACGCCCACAAGACCCTAAAACCGCCACAGCACAGCAGATACTAGAGATGCTCAAACCCTCTGGTGCTAAAAACGTTAATGAGTACCTAGATATGTACATGCAACAATCTGCTATTACAGCAGCTAACAGGCTAGAGGAGCTCGTAAACTCTGAAAATGAGAAGATCGCCACCCAAAATGTCCACTATGTTCTAGATCATGTACGCGGCAAGGCTATCCAGCGCTCAGTAACAGCCCACGCAAAAGTGAACATACAAGACCTTCTAGACTAATATAAACCACAGTGTTACAATAGTAAGCACTAGGTTATCTAGCACTTTGTAAACCCCAGTAGCCGACATCATCCGCGAATACATGCATAGAGGTGATGCCAATGTGCACAAACGCTGGTAGAAGTCATAACCTATACAAATTCAATCAACCACATACATATCACCCATAATATGTATGATTACCTTTTATCCCACACCACCACGTGTGGTTATTTGCGTTAGACACCAAAGAGAAAAGCACCAGCTGTTCACTGATGCCTTACCCTCTGTAGTCCTATCCTAGAATACTAAAGCCCAATCAACGCCGTACTGCACTTTAGCCTTTGCCATCTGCTTGCTGTCCTCCATCTGTAGGAAAGCCACAGCCCTGAACACACACCGCATACGAGCTGCCTCGCTCAACTCCTCTATGTCTGTCTTGTAGTCATCGTAAGCGTAAGCCTTGGCTATAGAGATAAGTGCATTAACCTGCTTGTAAATGGTGCTGTTTTCATCCTCAAGCTCAGTAGTTACTTGCCCCCAGTGTCGACCATCAGCCCAAACAGTCACGTACTCTTCGATGAGGTCACGATGCTTGATCAAGTAGTCGCCCCGTGCTTTCTTGGTAAGCTTTAGCATCAGCTCAAAGTGTTCTTTATCTGTCTTGTAGCCCTTTAGTTCGATACGCTTTACTACCTTGTCACTCACTGCCAGTGTCTCAGTAGCCAGCTCTACCTTTGTGATTTGTACACTCTGTGCGTTCATGTCTCGCGCTGTCTTGACAGCCTCATCCCAAGCAGCTAGCGCCTGCTCCATAGTGTCATACTGCTTAATACTCACAACATTTGGGCCGTATTCTACGAATGTCTCACCGTTCCAGTTCATAACTTCGTCGTATTCAGTTGTTGTGTTGATGTAGTAGTAGTTCATTGCTTTATCCTTTATTCCTTTATAGTTGCTTTATTGGTGATAGTTAGTCGTCTAGTTGATCTAATGCTCGGCTGGTGCACTCTAGTTGGTCGATGTAGTCAAGATCTGTAACATCCTTACCGTAAACCTTGTATGCTTCCTTACGTGCTAAGTCGATTAGTTTGTATACATTCTTGAGCAGCGGGCTATCAAAGTTCTTTAGATCAGCTTGGATGGTGTCCCAGCTCCAGCCATTGTCTCTGTAGACCTCCAGGTAATCCTGGATAATGTTGCGATGGTTCTTAAGCCAGAAACCGTGCCGATCGATTGATTTGTCTAGAAACCCTTCGAAACCTTCTCGCTTCGTTGTCTCTCGTTCTGGTACTGTCCACATTGCTTTTGTCTCCTTCTTGCGTTCTCTTTTGTTCTGTCCTTATAGTACTCCCTCATTCTCTCTTTTGCAACCCCTTTTGTGCATTTTTCTTTGACTTTCTCACTCCACCACTGTTAGCTCTGTGGATAACTTATATCTACCTGATGTCTAGCACCTACTATTCACTATCTTGTAATGCATAGTACTGGTAGCTAGCTCGCCCCTCATACATAGATACATACATTACATACACAACCAACCAAACAACTAATAACCTACACATAAATACATTAGATGAATCACTAATAACCAACACGACAGACTCAGTAAACACAATGAACTAAGAACTATCAACCAAGCTATAGACAAACACGATACACACATTAGATGAATCAAACACATCAACACCCAAGCTAGTAACAAATACATTAGATTAATCAGCCTAACCTAACCAACCAAGAATAACTAACCAAGTAACTACGATAGATACGTAAACAACCAAGTAAGTAGCTACAACCAACATATCAACCACAACAAACGAAGAACTAACAGCAAATACACGAACAAACACAATAGACAAATTAAGAACTATTAATAAAATAAGCTAAATCCCAGTGTCACACGCATGTTAGGCGCAATTTATGCACCAAATTGTGAATATTACACGCTAAATGGCTTGACGAGAGCAGGGCTTGACAGCTACACAACCACTGTAATCTGCCACATTCTATCGCTAATCTCCGTCATCCCCACACATTCTACCCCTGTTAGCTGCTTTAACTTCGTACAATCTCCATTATCGGAAGTATGCAATCATTACCCAACATGAGTTATACCTCATATCCCATAGCTTCTCGCGATCCTACAGCCTCTCAATGCCCTTGTGCGATACCTAATGCATGTATCATTCCACACGCTGCTCGCTCGCTCCTCTCCTCCTGGCGTCTGTGCGTGCGCGTGGCCCTCCCCTAGGGGGG
>CALICZ010000126.1 GCA_938049075.1 uncultured Candidatus Saccharibacteria bacterium | reverse complement strand
ATGAATTTGATTGTCATTTGAGCAATTTCCTCTGGGGTTTCGTTGGTGCGTACCCAGCATGCCATGACTGCGGGAAGTTTATGTAACGCAATACTCATTTTGTCTCCTCATGTTGTTCTATACACAGAATAACATGTTATTAGTTTTTTCGGAATGGTGTATATACTACCTTAACTGAGTATATTTTCGCTTTTATGAATAATAATGAAATAGCCTGAGCTCCTTGTTTTGAGGAAATATGCCATTTTGTTTAGTGAAGTGTGTGACGGAGACCAGTAGTGATGTCTGCATTACATTTTACAATAAAAAAGCACCTGGTAAAGGTGCATTTGTTCGCATTTTGTATGGTGCGGGTTAGGAGACTCTAACTCCTGGCCTCTTCCATGGCAAGGAAGCGCTCTAACAACTGAGCTAAACCCGCATGTTGCTGAGTTGTATTATATGGAATAGTGCGTAAAATTTCAAGCCCTTTCTTCTATGAATCGTACTATTCGCTCTTGCGCACTTCGTCCCGTCACTATTCTAGGATATGTACGTGCGGCTATTGTGTACTCACCTCTTGCTTTTGGAGAAGCGGAAGCTAAATTATATTTCAATCCTCACCTTTTATCGGATATATCAGGAAGGTTCACGCAAGAATCTCCTGCAAATTTAAGCACGCAGAAAATATACTCTACTCTGCCGCACCAAAGCCACGAATTTTGCCAACGGCCGCTCGATCGATTATACTGACGTGGATTGCGTTACTTTCGTTGCCGCCAACGGTGGTGAGTTTGCCATCTTGGTAGCGCAGGAGAATATTGACGTGCTCGCCGCGCTGGCTGGTTGTGTCGTAGAGGATGGCATCGCCTGGCTGGGGCGCGTAGCCACTATCGGCTGGGTGCCAGCGACCAGTCGTGCGATAGTACGTTTCGAGGCTGCGCACACCAGGGATGCGCCAACCACCATTGTGCGGGTTTATAAATGGCACACCCGCCTGCTGGTGCACCCAGCTAACGAAGTTTGCACACCAATCTTGCCGCTCGCCTTGGCTATAGAATGTACCAGGCTGTGGAGTGTCAAATTGCTGATGGGCAGTTGTGATGATCTTCGCTCGGACGGGCGATAGCTTCTTCATATCTATTGCTGGGAACTCCTCTTTTTGTCTCAGCTGCTGGGGTGGATGGGGTTGCACACGGCGTTGTACAAGAAGCAAAGCACCATACGCAATAGCACTACACAATGCAACTGCAAGCACAACCCACAGCGCAAACAGAGCGAGGCGCCGCCAGGAGAGAGATGTGGGCTGATGGAGTGATTTCATACCATTTATTATACACGGGCGTCTCGCTTGTGGGTGAGCAGGTATAGCTTCCTCTATATACTAAACACCACTTGATTCGTAATTTCACTCTACAAAGCCAAGGCAACCTCGATTACATCATGCCAAAAGAAAAACACCCTCTTGCTATAAAAGAGAGTGCTTTACTGGTGGCTCCTACTAGACTCGAACTAGTGACACAAGGCTCTTCAGGCCTC
>CALICZ010000125.1 GCA_938049075.1 uncultured Candidatus Saccharibacteria bacterium | reverse complement strand
AGATGCACGCGGGTCTTGCTACGTGGAACTTCGCCAGCCACGCCAGCCCAGATATTGTGCTTGCCGCGTGTGGTGACGTCGCTACCACAGAAGTACTGGCCGCTATTGAGCTCATCACGCATTCTTGCCCAGCTGCCCGGGTACGCTGCGTCAATATCTCGAGCCTCACGCCGCGTGGCTTTGGCACGCTCGCTCAACCTGTCTCGCGGCGAACGCTCGCGCGCACGGTGACGACAACCAAGCCGGTGATTATTGCCTACCCGGGTGAGGAGCGCTCCCTCGCTGCAACGCTCTTTGCCTATGGAGTCGATAGTCGGCAGTTTGATATTCACAGCTTCGGCCTAGCACCGCGCGGCGACACACTCATGACAAGCCTCATTAGCCAGCAGGCTAGCCGCTATGATCTTGCCATTGCCGCTGCAACGTGCCTTAGTGCAACAGGCATTATCTCCCCAGACGATGCCCAGCGTCTCACGGGGCATTGCCAGGCAGCGATTGAGCAGTGCCTCGCCCACGCACGCGAGCACCACACCGACCACCCGATGGTCACGACCTGGCAGTGGCAGCAAGGCAAATAGAGAAGCTCCACACAACACCCATCGACGCCGCCATCACCTCGCGACAGATGGTATAATAGACTACAATGAGAAAACCAACATTCGCAACAATCCAGCTCGAAAAGATAGTCGGTGGTGGGCAAGCCCTCGGCACGCTTGATGATGGGCGCAAAGCCTTCGTCTGGGGTGGGTTACCGAGCGAGACCGTCACTATCCGCATCACCAAGAAGAAGTCGTACTTCGTCGAAGGAGTGGTGACTGAGGTGCTGGCTGCTTCGCCCGAGCGCATCACCCCGCGCGACCCCGAGAGCTACCTCAGCACGAGCCCATGGCAAATTATGCCGCTAGCGAGCGAGCAACATTATAAGGCAGTGCTGATCGAGGAAGCCTTTGAGCTGCACAATATCGTCCTGCCACAGCCGATCGACGTTTTTTGTGATGATGTACCCTATGGCTATCGCAATAAAGTTGAGCTGAGTTGGTATAGCGACAGGGCAGAGGATGGCACCGAGACGCTCGACCTCGCGTTCTTTCGGCGGGGGAGCAAGGGTAAGATTATCGTTGATGGGACGAGCTTAGCTCGGCTAGAGATCAACCAGCTCGCCCGGCAGGTGCGCGACCTGCTGCGCACCAAGCAGGTGACGACGCGCCAGATCAAGACACTGCTTATCCGCTGCGACCAAGCCGGCCACTGCGTGTGGCAGCTTTATACCAAAGAC
>CALICZ010000124.1 GCA_938049075.1 uncultured Candidatus Saccharibacteria bacterium | reverse complement strand
GCTGCGGGAAAAAGTGGTTCGTCTTGTATTTTCGCTGCGTGCATGAGGCTGAAAGCCATACTCGCGGATATCGTGAGGCCGCATAACTTTATCGCGATGGCAAAGGAGGGTATTGAAGATAAATAATTCATCTCCAGATAGGATAGTGCGATGATCTCCGATAGCAATAGTACTATCGCTTTCTATTGTTAGAGTGATTGGGTCAACATCCTCAGGTAGACTCACCGCAGGAATGTAATCGGGTGACACGATACGAGCGTAGAGATCAAGCTTTTCCTGCTTATCACGTGTTTCAACAGAGGATATTGTGGTGGCCGGTTCTGATGATAGCTCAGCGTTGGCCTCATCTGCTAGGGGCGTGGTCTCTGATGTCTTAGATGGTGACAGTGTTTCCAATGGTTGAGCTGCCTCAGATTTGTCTGCGAAAGAAGTAGAAGGATCTGCCTCGGAAAGTGATTGTAGTGATGATGGTATGTTGTGCTCTTGAGAGTCTATAGCAAGAGTGGGATCAATAATAGGCTTAGGGCTATCTGATGATAGTGAGACGTCTGGCTTAGTAACTGCCTGAGATCCATAACTAGCAAGCTGTGAGACAAATGACATGCTAAGCTCTGCTATGTGCGCGAGCTGTGCTTGAATTCGTTGCTGGCGATGTTCTTCTGTTTCTTCTGTTTCTTCGCTATGCTTATGAGTAGCCCAATATCCAACAGCGGCGGAGCCAATGAGCGCGACTTGCTCTTCAATGCTGCGAAGCTTTTCTTCAAGTAGCTCGGGCAAAGATAAGTGATAAGAGTCTGAAGGTGTGTCTGAGGTTTCTTTGGTATCCATGCATGGATTATGCCATAGTACATAGATTTACACAATATTTTTCCACTTTAGCCATCATTTTTTATGTTTTATTCATCCCAACTATAGTACAAATCGATTTGTACTATAGTTACCCTGTTTTTTCTCTGTTACGGTCGGTTCTTTTTCTCTTCTTTTATATATTTATATATAATAGGAGAGAAATCGA
>CALICZ010000123.1 GCA_938049075.1 uncultured Candidatus Saccharibacteria bacterium | reverse complement strand
TGTTTGCCTGGCGACGCACGCAAAAATGAGATACTCGGTCTGCTCGTCGAATATCGTCAAGCAGGGACCAATGTATGGGGTGTCGCGACACCCCAACAATCGTCGTTTGATTCGTCACTATGCTGGCAGTGGAGGTTACCAACTGGTGTAGCTATTACCCTTGGCATGCGACCAGCAACCCTTGACGATAACGATCATGGACTGCGTTCGAGTTACATCTTGTATACAATCATCACCGTAGATACCGAGCAGCAGCGTCATCGGATGAACGACCCATACGGTGTTGTACCGCCTCCAGTAGCACCTCAACAATCCACCGCGACTCATCAGATATGGGATGTATTTGAAGAAGGGCTCTACCAAACGCTCTGTCAGATCAACGTGCAGCCACGCCAATACACATTGCTATTTGATAGCGATGAAACAGAGCTCCAGTGGAAGAATAATGTCATTACACTTGCCAGCCGGGGGATTAACAATGCGACAGCGATGGTAATTAGGATAAGTGGCCTTCCGTATGAGACAGAAAAAAGCCAGCTACAAGCGTGCGGTTTTGTTGAGGATGTTGAGAGGTACTGCTTGGAATGTCAATTGCCGCAAGCTGCCACCAAAGAGCAGCTGCGTGCGGCCGCCCATGGGTGTGTTGTCTGGCTCCGCGATACCCGAGGTATAAACTCGCCAAGCCGGTTACTGGTATGGACAGTACAAATTCCAGAGATTGAGATGGATATCTGGTGGCAGCAGCGAAAGGATGCAATTGATCCTGGTCAGCTCTCTATTGCCAACGATCATTTACTGCACGCTGGTGTGCGCAGTGTCAATCTGCATCCCGATCATGAAGCGGTTTATCGCCAGTATAGCGAGAAGTTCTCCACACTTGATCTCACGCAAATACCCAGGGATTATGGCCTCTCATCCCGTCTCGAGAGCGATGTGTTAGGGTGGTTTTATGGTATCGGGTCGCTATCGTGGCCCATGACAAAGCATGAGGTATTAGATGCTATTCGACAGGAGCTTGATTGGGAGATAGATACGCAGCCAGGATGTGTCAATAACGTCATTCACCTTGTATCTCCAGCGCAGCACCGTCGAAGCATTATTTGTGAAGACAAGCGGAATGTGATGAACTTTTCCGTTGATGGGCTATCACCTGCTGAGGCGCAGGCGTTCTATGCTTACTGTACTGAGTATGGCGCGACTGTCTGGGGTGGAGTAGACTCATCGTACAGTACACCCCGGCAAAATATGCTCACATGGTGCCGTCATTATGTGAAGGACAAGCAGATTATTCGTGAGTCTTGCACGCTGTGGCATAGTAAAACAGAACAGCAGCAGAGTGTCTCTATAACACTTAATATACAACAAGTTGCACAAGCGCAATACCATGACTACATGACCCCACGCAGTTTTGTCAATATAATCAATTGGTTTAACGACCTGACAAAGCCATCAATGAGGCCAAACTTCACAGCGGTGAGCAACGTGTTTGGATGGTATAGTCATCGAATTACCGAGTCAAGCCAGTTTGGTGTGCTTGCTGCGATCGATTGGCCAGATGAAGATAACCCTGATGAATATACCCTTTCGTTCACATTCCAACTGCCAGATGGTATGAGTACTGATGATGTCCATACACTATGGCAGACGTATGTTGAGGCGGGTAATCGCGCATGGGGCGCGGCACAGCTGCAACGAGATGGTGACATCGCGCAATGGATTATGCCATCGTGCGACATGCCATCGTACAAGCGCTTAACACTTGGCGTGAGACCACCGACTAAAGCAGATCATACCGTGGAGCTTTTCTCAGAGTCCATCTTGTATGCAACGTTTGAGGTTGTGTGGTATGAGTGGCATAATCCAGCGTTAGATACAACGCTCGCAAGCGACACATCGCTAACTGCTGACTTTGTCTACCCAACATGGGAGGCGTTTGAGGATGCGTTATATCAGACACTGCAGTCGTTTTGCACGCAGCCGCGGCAGTATGCCACAATGGTAGATGATGCAATGGAAAGCTGGAAACAACGGAATGCCATACGATTGAAAGGCCTAGGGGTGGTTGATGACGCGCATGTAGTCATCTCATTTGATGGATGTACAAGACGAACTGGCTTTACTCAACTAACAAATGATGAGCAACAACAATTATGCGCACTTGGATTCAGAAAAGGTAAGTATGACTGGGAGTGCCACGTGCCAAGAGCCGCTTCCGACCAAGCACTACGTGCAGCAGCCCATGGTTGCGTCGTACGTTTACGCGATATAAGCGGCATTACGTCGCCAGTCGACATGCTTAATTGGACGTGGCAACTGCCACAGCTTGAGTCTGCAAACCGTCAACTTGCTACTGCTCAGCTCGATAGCGGTCAGCCGTATATGATCAATTTTGATCTTGCCCGTCTTG
>CALICZ010000122.1 GCA_938049075.1 uncultured Candidatus Saccharibacteria bacterium | reverse complement strand
GGGAGTTTTTTGAATTGAATGGCCGCTTAGAGAGGAAAGCGAGGGAAGTTTGACACCATGGCAACAACACAGCAAAAAGCACTGACGAAGATTTTTGGCGATCCGCAGAAGCGGATCTTGAAGCGTCTACAAAAGAAGGTAGACGAAATCAACAAGCTCGGGCCTAAATACAAGGCACTCTCGGATGAGGAATTAGCCAAGCAAACAGAGGTCCTCAAGCAGCGCCTACACAAGAAGGGCACAACGCTCGACACCATCTTGCCTGATGCCTTTGCAGTGGTGCGCGAGATGGCCGACCGGGTGATTGGTGAGCGACACTATGATGTGCAGCTGATTGGCTCGATGGTGCTGCACGAAGGCAACGTGGCTGAACTCAAGACTGGTGAAGGTAAAACCCTGATGTCCACTTTGGCAGCATACCTCAATGCGCTAGAGGGCAAGGGTGTACATATCGTGACCGTCAATGACTACTTGGCGCAGCGTGACGCTGGCTGGATGGGGCAGATCTACAGCGCTCTGGGCATTAGTACTGGTGTGATCATTAACGAAGCGTCCTTCCTCTACGATGGTGCGTATACCAACGAGAACCATACTGACCCACGTATGCAAAAGCTCCGCCCCTGTACACGGCGCGAGGCCTATGAGGCAGACATTACCTATGGGACAAACAACGAGTTCGGCTTCGACTACCTGCGCGACAATATGGTCAATGAGATTGGCCTGGTGCGTCAGCGCGAGCTCAACTTTGCCATTGTAGACGAGGTGGATTCCATCTTGATCGACGAAGCGCGCACCCCACTCATCATTAGTGCGCCTGCGGCTGAGAACCCTGATAGCTACTACCAATTTGCCAAGATTGCTGCCAAGCTTGTGCCGGAGGACTACCGTCTCGATGAGAAGCACACCAGTGTAGCGCTGACGGATAGCGGCATCGATAAGGTACAGAAACTCCTTGGTATAAAAAATTTGTACACCCCTGAGTATGTCCGCAGCGTTTACCACATCAACCAAGCGCTGCGCGCCCAGACACTCTTCCATCGTGACAAAAACTACGTAGTGACCAATGATGGCGAGGTAATCATTGTCGATGAACACACTGGCCGTCTCAAGATTGGCAACCGCTACAACGAAGGCCTCCACCAGGCGATCGAAGCGAAAGAAGGCGTACCCGTCCAGCAAGAGAGTATGACGCTGGCGACTATTTCCTTCCAGAATTTCTTCCGCCTGTATAAGAAGCTCAGTGGTATGACCGGTACGGCCTTTACTGAGGCAGAGGAGTTCCAGCAGATCTATAGCCTGGATGTGGTGGTAGTGCCGCCCAATAAGCCAATTACCCGCAAAGATCACCAAGATCTTATCTACAAAACCGAGAAGGCTAAGCTCAAAGCTGTGGCGGCTGCCATCAAGAAGTACCATGAGCAAGGCCGGCCGGTGCTGGTGGGGTCGGGCTCGATCGCTAAGAATGAGCTGATCGCCCAGTGGCTCGACAAAGCAGGCATTACATATGAGATCCTCAATGCTAAGAATAATGAGCGTGAGGCCGAGATTGTAGCACACGCTGGTGAGAAGGGTGCCGTGACGCTAGCGACAAACATCGCGGGGCGTGGTACAGACATCAAGCTTGGGCCGGGCGTGAAGGAGCTTGGTGGCTTGGTGGTGATCGGCAGCGAGCGGCATGAGTCGCGCCGGATCGACAACCAGCTGCGTGGCCGTGGTGGCCGCCAGGGTGACCCGGGTGACACCCAATTCTACGTCTCGACCGAAGATGACTTGATGCGGATCTTCCAGGGTGAGCGTATTGCTGGCCTGATGGAGCGCCTTGGCGTGGAAGAAGATATGGCCATCCAAAACAAAGCGGTCAGTAAGACGCTTGAGGCGGCGCAAAAGCGGGTTGAGGGCTTTAACTTTGATGCGCGCAAAAATGTTGTTCAGTACGACAACGTCATCAACCGCCACCGCAAAGTGGTCTACACTGTGCGGCGCAAGATCCTCGATGGCGACAACATAAAGCCAGAAATTCAGCGCCTGCTGCGCACTGCAGTAGAGAGCCTTACAGAGGTACCAGCCAAGCAAAACCCCAAGTTTGCTGAGGAGTTTGGCGCGATCTTCCCACTGGACAAAGACGAGATTAAGAAAATCGGTGCCGAGAAGCGCGACCGTGTCCGGACTAAGATGGCACTCGATGCGGCGAAAAAATTGTATCAAGACAAAGAAGACGAACTGGGTAGCGAGCTACTGCGCGGTATTGAGCGCGAGGTGTACTTGCAGGTGCTCGACACACTGTGGATGCAGCACCTAGAGAATATGCAGCACCTGCGTGAAGGAATCCACTGGCGCAGTGTGGGCCAGCGCGACCCGCTGGTGGAGTACCGCGCCGAGTCGCAAAAGCTGTTCGACAGCCTGCAGGCTAACCTCCGAGCTGAGGTTCTCCACGCGATCTACCAAGTGCGCAGGACAGATGCCATCACTCGCGAGGCAACCGACAACGAGCACGATACCGAGCTTACCCGCCTGGCTGAAACTTCGGTGGAGCGCGGTGTGAATGAAATCACGAGTGGGGAAGCGAATCGCGATCAGGACTTTACCAAAACAAAAGCGGCACCAACTACTGCCGATGTCAACCGCAAACGTAACGCCGCCCGCAAGAAAAAGAAAGCCCAGCGGCAGAATCGCAAAAAGAACCGCTAAATGCAGCACACAGTAACAGAGGTCAGGCTAAAGAATGGTGCCTGTGGCCTTCTCATCGACGTGCCTGGCGCAACCGTGATGAGCTTCCAGTTCCAATTTCGGGCGGGCAACCGCTATGTTGCGAGCAAGGACATCTACGAGACAGCGCACATTATGGAGCATATGGCCTTTGGT
>CALICZ010000121.1 GCA_938049075.1 uncultured Candidatus Saccharibacteria bacterium | reverse complement strand
CTGGTATCGTCTAGTGGTCTTGATGCCCTATGGGAGGTAATCGGCGCAGGGACGAATGCGCCATGGCATTTGTCTGTGTTATCGAGCGATCGCGAGTACGCAGCGACAGAATATCTCCATATCTACACAAAGAACACACCAAGCGATGCGCCGAAAAGCTTCTCCGACCCACCCATCACTGCTTAAAGAGTGTCAACACCGCGCGTGGCTCTATGACCTACAGCTCTTTTCTGGGAGAGAACACAGCCACCGATGACCCATTTGACCATCTCTTTAACACTGCCAATGCGCATCTTGTGGTAAGAGTTGAAATGGAGCAGATCATAGAAACAACGCGACCTTCTTATAGCCTTTTTTGATCTCCTGGTGCTTGAATCGGTAGTCAAGAAATTTGCGTGAAACATGACTAACGGCCTCTCTTAGGTAAGTTTCCTATCCTTACATTTGGTTTAGTCAAGAATATTGCAGAATTCTTGACTAAGGAATGCGCTAAAACTAGCACGAGATTTAGCGCTCTATAAGGAGTAATAGAATTAAGAAGAATACTTAATCACTATTTGAGCGAAAGGATGTAATCGTGAGAAGTTATGATAAAATAACCACTTTGTATGAAAGACTGAGCCGAGATGATGAATTACAGGGTGATAGCAATTCTTGTGGAAGTTATAAATTTGAAGGATGCATTAAATTAAAAGGACTATAGGCTGTAGCCCAATTTGATGAATTATCAACCATATTAAACAGATACTTTGTGGAGCATCATCAAAAGATGCCGGAAATAAAATATCAAGTATTACTAAGATAGAAGAATCATCAAAGGATATGTATCATACGATGTTTGGTGGAATGTTACACAATAAGAATTTGAAAGTTTAAGTATGTAAATAACAGATGAGGCAGTTATATAAGCTTTACGTAGGGCGGTAGAAGTAACAATCTAACGTCTTTTTATGTGCAACAAATGAAAGAAAAACTAGATAAACGGAAAAGGATACCAGGATACTGTTGCGGGAATTTCGAAGTAAAGTCGGATCAAAAAGATAGTTTTGATTAAAAGATCCTTGATGAATAGTAACAGTGTCACTGTGCTGGTGTTTGAGTAATGTATCTCAACCAAGACTCTACACCAAGAGGGTGGGGATACACCTAAACCTTATAAGATGACACATTTACTACTACCCCCCATTCAGTAATCGCTGTAGCTAAAATATACATAGCAATACCTTTTGCATTGTTATGTATATTCTCTGATGAGAGAGCTTCTAGCTCATCCAAACTAAAAAAGGTTTATATCGCTGGATTCATAGCACCTACTTGATATATAGGGTCCTCCTCTGTTATAAATGCGTAACTTATATCTGCGTGATAGTTCCTACGTCTGGTAGGAACGTCGCAATTGAAGGATCAGCTTTCCCTGAAAACAGCAGAGCGGAGTCGAACACATTTGGTGAGGAGGATATGATGCATAATTCACTCATACGCCTAGGAGTATATAGTGCAACTGTATTATAACTAGAGGCACATTGGGAGTTGTAGTGTCGGTTTTCCGTATCATGTTATTGATTCGAGTGTAGAGCTACCTTGAAGGTGTGTTTCTTACCAACACGCAAAATGTCACCGTTAGTAAGTGGTGTATCTTCGCTAGAAACTTTGGAGTCATTGATCTTCACAGCATTTTGCTTGATGAGCCGTCTGGCCTCGCCGCGACTTTTTGTGATACCCAGTCGAACAATGATATCGATAATTGACTCATGGGCATCTACCTGAATGACGTCAATGTCCTTAGCAAGATTCTTCTGGCTCACCTCAGAGATCCATTGCTGCTCAGCATCAACGGCGGCGCTCGCTCCATGGTACATTGACACTATCTCTCGGGCAAGATCCTTTTTGATATCGCGTGGGTTTTCTCCGTCGTCGAGCCGATTTTTAATTACAGCAATCTCACTCATAGGCAGGCGCGTACAATCCACAAAACACTGGTAAATACCAGCGTCTGATATTTGCATGATCTTAAAGAACATCTCTTTGGCGCCAAGATCCAG
>CALICZ010000120.1 GCA_938049075.1 uncultured Candidatus Saccharibacteria bacterium | reverse complement strand
CATACTAGCCAGCAACGCCAAGGCACCAAAGGCCAGCAGGCCGTACTGCGCACCGTTGATGATGCTGAGCATACCCTCCTTGGCCTCACTAAAGGTCTGGGCTTGGTAGTCGCCACCACCCAGCTTGACGGCTGCGTCTTTGACGGCAGCGGCGTGCTCGTCGCCATCTGCCCGCACCACCACGCTAAAGTACTGGTTGGCTTTGCCGGGGGCTTTGGTTTTTTGGTTGATGAGCATAGCATCATCGGTGGTAATCGTTACACCGGGCTGGTAGCCAATCGATGCCATACCAGCGGTTTCGACCGCCACGATCTTTAGCTGCGTATCGTGCGTGCCGCCCGGCCCCTCGGCGTGCAGCGTGATGGTTTTGCCCACGGCGTCCTGGGCGCTGCCAAAGCCAAAGTCGGCCAGATATTCCTTGGCCAGGATGGCTTGGCCGGGCGCCAGATCGGTGCCGTCATCGGTTTTGGTCAATGTACCAGCCACAATCTTGGATGATTTACCCTCGTTCTTGACGTTGATGGAGGCAATCAGCCGCTTATGGTTAGCCGGGCTCTCCACGTAGCGCACCGCCTGGGTCACATTGACATACGGCCGCACTGCCTTAACGTGATCCAGCTTACTGAGCTTGGCGACATCGTCATCGTTTAGCATCACAGCACCGGTCTCACTGATGGCCTTGTTCTGGCCGTATTCAGGCAGCTTGGTTTCGTCGCGGGTGTGCGTCACATATACCGTCGAGGCGCTGCCGGCACTTTCTATCACCGAAGTCAAAAAGGCCCGGCCACCATTGCCTAGCATCAGCGCTAGCCCAATCGTAAACGCCCCCACCGACATCGCCAGCGCTGTCAACGCCGTGCGCATCTTGGCCTGGCGGAGACCCTGCCCCGCTCGCCTGATAATATCGATTCTCCTCATCCAACAATCCTTTCTCTTTTGTTATTACCTGGTACTATGTTATGCAAGGTACATTGAAATGTCAAGTAGTTTGAGAAATAAAGTACTAAATACTTAGCTCTTCTTCCACTCACTGACTATATTGTCCGGCCGAGGAACGATTTAGATTTCACTGTCACGCTTCGCAGCTCGTCGCACCACATTTGCTGTGTACCTAGCGTTAGGTCTTACCTCTATAGTAGATTACTTCACATGAGTTCTCTTGTTTAGAGATATAAATAAGCGAGCTCCTCGTCTATATTTCTTGGTGGTGTTCACGGTTGATTATTAAATATAATACATTGAATGTCACCAACATTATTTGCGCCCAGCGCAAGCCATATCTCAGCTTTTGCCCTATACTTGTTTACGGAAGATATTACCTGTAATCTAGGTATAACATCATATGCACTGCTGCCAATAACATACGTTATACCTCCCCAAGGCTTTTCGTTGTTTGTGATCTGAATTGAGAAGTCATGTAGCCTACCATCATCTTTATTAGTTTGAGTATTAATTTTCTTTATCTGCTTCATCAGAGCGTCTACAACATTGTGAGGTATCGTCATTAGAAAGAAAATAGCATCAGTTACCGAGGGATTATTGATCTGCTTGATCATGTCGATA
>CALICZ010000119.1 GCA_938049075.1 uncultured Candidatus Saccharibacteria bacterium | reverse complement strand
TTATGGCGGTGGCGATCCGCGGCGTGCAGGTCACGCCGAGCCCGTTTTGGCTACAGTGTCAACTGGTGGCGATGGGGGCAAAGCCGATTAATAACATTGTGGATGCAACCAATTATGTGATGCTAATGACGGCCCAGCCAACCCACGCCTATGATTACGATACGCTCCAGGGCGGGCAGCTTGGCGTGCGTATGGCGCGGCAGGGCGAAACACTGACGCTCCTCAGTGGTAAGACGATTGAGCTGACACCAGATGATATTGTGATTGCCGACGGGCAAGGCCCGGTGGGCCTCGGCGGTATCATGGGTGGCAGCCGCACCGAGGTATCGGCTACAACCACCACGATTGTGCTGGAGTGTGCCACCTTTGATATGTACGCAGTGCGCAAAATGGCCATGCGCCACGGTGTATTTACCGATGCACTGGCCCGCTTTAACAAAGGTCAGTCGCCCCTGCAAAACCCAGCTGTGCTGAACCGGCTGATTGGTATGGTAGGCGGCGAGCAGGCCAGCCCAGTGATAGATAGTAAGCCATTTACGAGTGAACATGGTGGGATTCTTGATGAGTATTTTGCAGGGAAATACGAGCCTGCAACCATAGACATAACGAGTAAATTTATTAATGAGCGCCTGGGGACGAGCCTGGCTGAGAATGATATCTGCACGCTGCTTAATAACGTCGAAATCCACAGCCATGGCCCAGAGAACGAGCTTGGTTATATCTGCCTGCAGGTGCCTTTCTGGCGGACAGACCTGGAAACCAAAGAGGATATCGTTGAGGAAATTGGCCGGTTGCACGGCTTTGATGCTGTGCCGCGCCAGCTGCCTATGCGTCGTATTCGGCCAGCGCGTAAAAACCCCCGCCGTGAGCTCAAGCGCGTTGTGCGCGAGGCACTGGCCAAGGCGGGTGCCAACGAAGTGCTGAGCTACAGCTTTGTGCATGAGCGCGTACTCAAGGGCGCAGGCCAAGACCCAGCCCAGGCCTTCCGACTTTCAAATGCTCTCAGCCCAGACCTCCAGTACTACCGCCTGAGCGTGCTGCCGAGTTTACTCGATAAAGTCCACGCTAATATCAAGGCAGGACACAGCGAATTTATGTTGTTCGAAATCGGCAAGGGTCACACCAAGGCACAAATGGGTGAGGATGGTCTGCCAGCTGAACAATCACTGATCGATCTTGTGTATAGTAGCAAAAAGCCTCGGGCTGGAGCCGCCTTTTACCGGGTGCGGGCAACACTGGACCAACTGGCGCGTGATAGCGGCCTGATTCTCGTGTATACGCCAGTCACGGCAGCTCCAGATGATCCAGTGTATGCACCCTTTGACATCAATCGCGCGGCCCACGTTTGGGCGGAGTGTAGCGAGGCGGCTGGCCAGCCCAAGCGGCAGCTCATCGGGGTAGTTGGTGAGCTGCGCCCGGCAGTGGTGAAGCATTTCAAGCTACCTGATTATACCGCAGCGGCATCACTTCGCCTTGATGTGATGGA
>CALICZ010000118.1 GCA_938049075.1 uncultured Candidatus Saccharibacteria bacterium | reverse complement strand
TACTGGCACCGACCTTGCCGCCGGCTACTAAATATGTTGTATCTTTTGCAACAGCAGTTTGGAAAGTGCCGCCGAGATTACGAATTTTTTCAGCAGCAGTACCACGGCCCATCGACTGCAGGGTGCCGGTGATGACAAAACTTTGGCCAGCTAGTCGGTCGGATTTTTGGCTAAACTGCGGTGTCACGCCCAAGTCAGCAAATTTTTCGAGCAGCGCCATGTTATCTTCATCAGCGAACCACGCCACGATCGACTCGGCAACGATTTCACCCACACCGTCTACTTCGCGCAGCTCATCGATAGTCGCCTGGCTTAATTTCTCGATACTCTCAAAGTGGTTTGTCAGATCAATTGCTGTCTGTGCGCCGACATGACGAATACCGAGGCCAAACAAGAATCGCTCCAGGGCTGGCTGCTTTTTGGCAGCAATGGCATCGATAAGCTTCTGTGCCGAGACCTCGGCAAAGCGATCGAGCTGGAGTAGATCCTCCTTCCTCAGCGTATAAATATCGGCGAGATCGTGCACCAAGCCAGCCTCGACTAGTGCAGCGACATTCTTTTCGCCAAGTGTGTCAATATCTAACGCCCCCTTGGAGGCAAAGTGCGTGAGGGCGCGTGTGAGGATGAGCGAACTACTGGCGCCACGCACTCGGTACACTGCCTCGCCAGCGGGCCGCTCAAACTGCAGCTCGGGATATTGGCGCTGGAGCTCAGCTGGGTAATCAATCAGCTCGGTATTAGCTGGGCGCAGCTCTGGCAGCACTCGCTCGACCTGCGGGATGATGTCCCCCGCCTTGAAGATCACCACTGTGTCGCCACGCCGCACATCGAGCCGGGCAATCTCGTCGGCATTGTGCAGGCTGGCGTGCTGCACCGTCGTGCCAGCCACGACGACTGGGTCGAACACCGCCACTGGTGTGGCAGCACCCGTCCGGCCAATGCTAATGACGATATCGCGCACGATGGTAGTGGCTTGCTCGGCTGCATATTTGTAGGCCACTGCACCACGCGGGTTCTTACCCACCATACCGAGGCGGTCGTAGAGAGCGCGATTATTGATCTTGATCACAAGGCCATCGGTATTGAACGGTAAATCGCGGCGCTGCTCGCCCCACTGCTGGACGAAATTCATTACCTCGGCTAGGTTGGTAAAGACAGCCGCTTGCTGGTTACGTGTGATACCTAGTGCTGTCAAGGCGTCATAAGCGTAGCTATTGGTCGGCACCTCAGCCGCATCATCACGGATGACATCGTAACCCCGAAAATGGAGTGGGCGCTGCGCCACGAGTGCTGGGTCAAGCTGGCGGATAGTGCCAGCCGCAAGGTTACGCGGGTTGGCGAAGGCTGGCTGGCCAGCAGCTTGCTGTCGCCTATTAAGTGCTGCAAAGTCGCGCTTGAGCATGACGATTTCCCCACGGATCTCCGTCCTGCCCCGCAGTAAGTGTTCAAAGCCAGATGCTTCACGCAGACGTAGCGGCACATTGCGAATTGTCCGCACATTATTCGTTACATCTTCGCCAACGTAGCTATCGCCCCGTGTGACGGCCTGCACAAGCACGCCATCGTTATAGATGAGCGCGCAGGCCAAGCCATCCATCTTGATATCGGCAAAAAACTCGTGCTTGTGGCCTGGCAAGAGCTTATCCATGCGCTGCACCCACGCCTCGACCTCTGCCGTATCGAAGACATCATTGAGGCTAACCATCCGCTGGCGATGCTGCACCTTGACGAAGCCACCTTTGAGGACGTTGCCGACCCGCTGGGTGGGCGAATCGGGTGTGATGAGTGCCGGGTGCGCGGCCTCGAGCTGCTTGAGCTCGGCAAAGAGGCTGTCGTACACCGCGTCGCTCACGCTGGGCGCATCAAGCACATGGTATTCGTAGCTATAGCGATTGAGTAGCTGACGCAGCTCAGCACTACGCTGAGCTGGCGACAGGTTGGGTGATGCTAGATGTTTGTCTTGTGTCATAGTGGTTCCTTACTGCTTTAGTATAGCGGAATTTGGCGATGGGCGCAGTGTTTTATCGGACGAAGTGTGGGCTGCCACCAAGAGAGTAAAGATTTTTAAGACTTACGTTTGATATTGCCCTGCTAAAGAATGCTGTGTACAATTACAATTTATCTCGCTATTTAGCTCTAGGGTATATAAGCAGTAATCATCAGACAAAAACCACTGCACAGCTAAGTGAAGACTCTCTCATTACACACATTGTTTGTCCAGCAACAGACCTCAAACTACACTATTTATTAAGGCACGCCATCTTACGCTGGTGCGGCCGTATCATCAACGATCTTGCGATAGAGAAGGTAGATATACGCCGCGCACCAGACCACCGTCACCGAGCTGATGAAGCCTGCTAGGACGGGCATCGTCGGCACAGAGGCGTACCATTGCCATAGGTGTTTGAGCCAGGCATCAAGGAGAATAGCAGGGATCATCACCACGCACCACAGCACTGCCACGCTGCCAAATAGCCACAGCAGCCGGTACAAAATCCGCAGCCGCCGCCCTACCACCAGGTCACCCGCCGCTGCCAGCGCCCGCATAGGGTACATACCAGGCAGTGTCACCACCACAAGCGCAATGAAGGTGCTCGTCCCCCAATAGAGCGTTAGCACCGCCACAGTGGCTAGCAGCACATAGAAGAGCATCGAGCCAAAGCCCTCGCTAATCACCCCATTGCTCGACAGGCCAATATACACCAGCGCCATTGCCCCCAGCGGAATAAGCTGCACGAGGAAGACGAGGACGACCATCAGCGTAGCCACCAGCGGCGCACAGGCATTATACAACCCATCGCGCAGGCGTGGCGCTCGCCCTGCCTTGTACTCGCGCAGCAGCCACACTGTGGTGAGCCACACTAGCAAAAAGCCCAGCACCACATAGAGCTGCTGGTCGGCACTGAGGTTGCCGCTGCCCGTGCCAAAGGCCGTCACCATAAGAAGCCCTGCCTCGCCTAGCTTGCCCCAGGCACCAGTGAGAATATCCTTACCCGACTCTGCCAGCATGCTTTGCAGGCGGTCGTACATCGCTTGGTTGGTAATTGCCCCCAGCGCCAAGAGCAGCACGGCATAAAACACCGCTAAGAGGCACAGCGTCCGCCAGTGTGCCCGCACCATGCGCAGCACCTGCGCGGTGAAGGCAATGTAACCTGGCAATTGCAGCGAGCGCGCATAATCGCGCCGGCGCGTGCGGCGGAAGCTCCGGTGTGGTCGGCGCTGTTGTAAATTACGCAACCACTGGCGGCTACTCGCTACTACCCTACCACCACGAGCCCACCAGGTGCGCCAATGGAGGTTAGTGCGCCAGTTGGGTCGCGTCGATGGAGCGTCATTCGAGTGCGGCGAGCGAGCCTTTGCAGGAGCAGCATCACGAGAGGATGGTGTTGCCTTTTTTGCAACATCATGACGTTTTACCTCTGTTTTTGAGCGATGTTGGTTCGTAGCAACCGTTGGAGCGGTGTGTGATGCTGAGCGGCGAGTTGACTTCGTTGTTTTTTTTGCCACAGGCACGGCCCTACCATTTGTTCATATCTTCGTTGAGGCGCTTGATGCGGTCTTCGAGCGGCGGGTGGGTGCTAAACAACCGGCTAAAGAACCCCGGCTTGAGCGGGTTCACCATAAACATATTAGCACTTGAGCTGACCTGCTTCTCCATCGGGCGAGTATACATCTGCAGCTTGCCCAGTGCGCTCGCCAGGCCAGCTGGGTCGCGAGTGGTGAGTGCACCAGTCGCATCGGCCAGGTACTCACGCTGGCGGCTCACCGCCATTTGCATAATGGCCGCCACGATGGGCGCAAGGATAATAGCCACAATGCCAAGCACCAGTAGCACCGGATTAGTCTCGCGGTTGTCATTATCGCGGAACCACAGCATGCGCAGCGCAATATCTGACACGAGGCCGATCGCACTCACCAAGCCAAAGGTAATCATACTCACCCGAATATCGTAGTTTTGGACATGCCCCATCTCGTGCGCCAGCACAGCGGTCAGCTCGCGGTCGTCCATAATCTCCAGCAGGCCCGTCGTTACGCCCACAATGGCATGCTTGGGGTCGCGACCAGTGGCAAAGGCATTCGGTGCTGGATCGTCGATAATATACACCTGCGGCATGGGTAAGCCCACCGTGATGGCAAGATTCTCGACAATGCGCCACAAACGGGGGTTATCCGCTTTGCGAATCTCCACCGCACCAGTCATACTCATAGCAAGCTTGGAAGCAATGAAGTACTGCACTAGTGCATAGATCAGCGCCCCAATAAACGTTCCCCAAAAGATCGTTAGGTTGCCCTGCATGCCGCGGCTGTTCATAATCAACTGCGCCGCCAGGCCAATCACCGCCACCATCGCGACGAAGACGATCATCAAAATAACTGTATTACGTTTGTTGTGTGCAATTGCTCTGTACATAGATATATTGTAGCAGATAATGGTGGTTTTGCAGGCACTCGCGTTAATCTCCGAGCGCCGCATTCTCTGCGCTGACTATTAGTGAGGTTTTCGGGCCTACGTTGCACCCACTTGACTCGCCCCTCATATATTGATATATATATCAGCTTTTGTTGACATATGTTCGCATTTTGTCCAAAAGTGTTGTTTGACAAGCAGAGCATACCGCTCAAGGTGGGCTGCCCAGGCATGGCTACATAGCTGCGCCCCAGCACCCCACCTTGAGTCGCCGCATCCGAGCGTCGACCAGTGTTATTCTACACGAGCGTCCGCTTGGGTGGGGAGAGAGTAAGATGATGAGTGACGTCAGAATCACCATTACCGAGAAAGAGACGAAGACTAGGGGTACCGTCATTGCTGAGTGTGTACTTGTGTTTGCATCCGGATTTCTCGGAGTGTGGACGTTTAGCCTACTTTGGGGCTGGTTTATTGTTCCCATTTTTGGAGTGCCACAAATCAGCATGTTTCAATCTCTTGGCATCATGCTAACCGCGAGTCTTATTAATGGCTCGTCATCAGGGGAGCGGAGCAATTGCTCTGACCTAGAGAAGTATTTGAGACTATTTATCCTCATTACTCTCACGCTAGTGTCAGGGTGGTTTGTGCACTTCTTCGTGTGACATCCCTATCGAACATGACATCCATCCTAGAAGGGTGTCTGCCCTCTCCTGCTCTGCTTGTCATGTTCGCCTCTTGCGATGTTCTCACCTGCTGGCAGCGCTCTAGCATTCCCAATCATTGCAATGATTTTATTCTACTAACGCGCCTCACCTTCTAGATAAAACACCCCAGCCAAGCGATAAGCCGCTCACTGTAGCCATAACTCTTCTCAAGCACCCCTCACTCCAAGAATGACATACAACCTAACATCACAGCCCTTACGCTGTTGCAACACAATAAAAAAACCGCCCTCCATCAAGGGCGGTTTCGCTATACTGCGCGTGATACCTAGAACTGCACCTGCACTGGGTTCTCGACGCTGGCACGGTCTTCGACCTCGAAGAACTCGCGAGCTTTGAAGCCCAGCATGCCAGCCACGATGTTGGCGGGGAACATGGCGATGCGAGTGTTGAGGTCGCGCACACCACCGTTGTAGAAGCGGCGCGCAGCCTGGATCTTGTCCTCAGTGTCTACCAGCTCTTGCTGCAGCTGGATGAAGTTTTGGTTGGCCTTGAGGTCTGGGTAAGCCTCTGCTACGGCAAACAAGCTCTTCAGAGCGCCCTCGATCATATTCTCTGCCGCAGCCGTCTCTTGCACGCCTTGGGCATTCATGATGGCGCTGCGAGCCTCTGCCACATTCTCAAAGACTTCCTTCTCGTGTGCTGCGTAGCCCTTTACCGTACCGACTAAGTTCGGGATGAGGTCTGTTCGGCGCTTGAGTTGGACGGTGATGTCGCTCCAGGCTTCGTCCACGCGGATCTTCAGCTTGACCAAGCTGTTGTACGTTGCCCACATGAAGATGCCAAACAAAACGAGCAGGCCAATCACGCCGAGCAAAACGATTAATGCTATTGTCATAGTGTCGTTTCTCCTTTTTGGTTATAGCCTTATTATAGCAAATTGTGTGGCTTTCGCCAGCGGTTGGGGTAATTCTACAATAAATCTTGGGCTCGGAGCGAGCACAAATGCCGCCATACCCCACTCTTCTGGCTGTGTATACGAGAAAACCACTCTCCCCGAGTGGTTTTCTCTGTTATATCATGCCTGGTGCGCAAGGCGGGAATCGAACCCGCACGGCTTTTGGCCAAGGGATTTTAAGTCCCTCGCGTCTACCAGTTCCGCCACTCGCGCGTGCAGCCGCACTTCTGGCATAGCAGCCATGTGCTGCTTGTATTATACTATGTTTATGAAGCAAATTGTAATAATTCATGGCGGATCGAGCTTTAATAGCTACGAAAATTACTTGAATAATCTCAAGAATAGTCAGCTGCAGTACGAACGACTCCTGTGGGCACAAAAATGGCGTGACTGGCTGGCGCAAGAAATCGTCGACGCCGATGTTTTGCTGCCAGATTTCCCTAACAAGCAAAATGCTCGCTACGCTGAGTGGAAAATATACTTTGAAAAGCTACTACCTCTGCTTGGTGATGATGTTCAGTTGGTTGGCTATAGCTTGGGTGCCATGTTTTTGGCAAAATATTTGCATGAATCACCACTTAGCACGCCAGTCCGGCGATTGGTGCTAGTGTCACCATGCTATGACGACGAATCGACTGAAGACCTCGGTAGCTTTCGAGTAACAAGCGCCACTGGACTCGAAACATCCGCCAAAGAAATTCACCTATTTCACAGCCAAGACGACCCAGTCGTGCCATTTACCGAACTTGCCAAATTTCAGCGAGACTTACCGACCGCTCAGGCGCATATTTTTGAAAATCGCAATCATTTCTTCCAGCCAACCTTCCCCGAACTACGCGATCTACTGATGTCATAACCTATTTTTACGAATCATGAAACCATGCTCAAAATGTGGCGAATATAAGCCAAAAAGCGACTTTTTCGTCAGGAACACTGCAACTGGCACACGCCACGCCCAATGCAAGCAGTGCTACAAAGCTCAGCGCCACACCACCCACGCCGAGCATTATCGCAAGAACCAAGCAGCCTACCAACAGCGTGCCAAGCAGCGCCGCGAGCGACTGCGCGCCGAATTTCGCCACAATATGCTTGCTTATTTGTGCGATAAATCGTGCGCAATCTGTGGTGAGGATGATGTTCGTGTGCTGGAGTTTGACCATATCGACCCAACGTCAAAGCGCTTTGGTATCTCGCAAGCAGTCCGACTGGGATACTCGTGGCCAGACGTCGTGGTCGAAATGAAAAAATGCCGCATCCTCTGTGCGAATTGCCACAAGCGACACACTGCACAGCAAATGGGCTGGTATAAAGCATTCCAAAAATAATACCACATGGAGGCACCGAGCGGACTCGAACCGCTGTACGAGCTTTTGCAGAGCTCTGCCTAACCTCTCGGCCACGGTGCCACACCCCTATTATACCAAACTATATCTGTTCTTTGAACATCTCGTAGAATGCACCACGCTGCGCCATCAATGCGGTGGCAGTGCCATGCTCAACGATGCGGCCGTGGGCGATGACGTAAATGGTGTCCGCCTTCTTGACGGTACTATAGCGGTGGCTAATGGTGATGATAGTCTTACCCTGCTTGGCAAAGAGGTGGCGAAAGATGCGTGCTTCGGCGGCAGCGTCGATGGCGCTGGTGGGCTCGTCGAGGATGATGATGGGCGCATTGCGATACAAGTTGCGCGCCAAGGCCAGGCGTTGCCACTGCCCACCGGATAGATCGACCCCTGTTTCGTGGTCGTCTGCCTCCATCCATTTACTGATATAACTGTTTCCACCATGAGGGAGCTTGCGGACAAAATCGGCTGCCTCGGCCTGACGCAGTGCAGCATCGCGGCGTGCTGTATCTACCGGCTGCGAGACGTCGCCATACCAAACATTCTCGTGCGCTGTGGCGAAGTCGTAGCGGATGAACTCCTGCCCCAGCACAGCCAATTGCCGGTGCCAGGCTGCTGGGCTGATATGACGGAGATCGTCCCCATCAATGGTAATGCTGCCTTTGCTGGGCTGATATAGACCAGTGAACAGCTTAACGAGCGTGCTCTTGCCAGCGCCATTTTCGCCCACGATGGCAATGTGCTGGCCACGGCGAATCGTGAGAGAAATATCGCGCAGCACCGCCGTTTGCGTGCATGGATAGCAAAACGACACCCGCTGCACCGCGATCGCATCGCGCAGCGTCACCTCATCGATAGTGGCTGCCTGGCTCATGGTAGGCAGCACCATAAACTGCTGGTAGTCTGTCATGGTGGCGAGGTCTTCGTCAATCATATTATATGTATTAATCACGCTGTCCATCTCGCTCATCACTCGTCCTACCATTTGCTGCACGAGCACAAATTGCCCAATTGGCTGGCGATGCGCCACGATCTCCAGCACCACCCAAGCAAGCGCCACTACCTCCGCTGCCGCCTGGATAATCTCTCCGCCCAGGCGCTGCCCCATAAAGCGGCGCTCGTAGCCAAGCACCCGCAGCCGATCTTTATCCCGCAGTGCTGCTCGCTCACCAAGCAGATGGTGGATCACTCCATAGAGGCGCAGCTCGGCAATGAAGTTCGGCCGGCTAAGGATGTGCTCGATCCACGCCATGCGCCGCCGCGTCGCCACCTGCTCGCGCCAGTGACCAGCCTGCAAACGCGACAGCCGCACCTGCACCACACTACTTGGCACAAGCGCCACGAGTACAAGCAACCCCAGCCACCAGCTCACCATCACCATCATCCACAGGCTTGTTGCCAGCGACACCAGCGCCGTCAGCATTCGCACCAGTTGGGTAAAGAGGTACGAAAATGACTGGACGAAGCGCTGCGCTTTATCAAACATATCAATGGTCGCAGGGTCGTCGTAGCGCCAAAAATCCAGCGCGTGGAGGCGGGCATACATATGGTCGCTCATGGCCGCCTCGATGCGGTAGCGCGACACTTGGTCGTAATACCCCTGCACCACCGACCATACACTCGCCACCACACCCAGCACTACAGTCGTCACCACATAGGTAAGGAGCTGCTGCGGCTGCCCACCCGTTGCATATGCCTCAGCCAAAGCCGTTGTGGTAAGAGCGGCGTAGTAGGCCGTAGCTAGTGGCAGCACCGCCGACAGCACTGCTCCCACCGCTTGAATGACGATTGTCAGCGGTGCCTCCCGCCAAATAATCCGCACCACCAGCCACAGCCCCGCCAGACGTTGGCGTAGTGAGGGGGTAGGTGTGATGGGTGGTTTGGTCATGATCGTTGATTATTGCGTCGGCTTATAGCCTTATTGTAGCGATTGCTGCTCTGTACTTCTTTTAATCTTTTGGAGAAAAACATGGGTGAGGGCTAACGTGAGAGGAAGCGATCGAGCGAGGGGGCTGGCTTTTAATACTTCCTACTGGTAGCCAGCCTCACACATTGACTGCGTCGGATATGTTGATAAAACGAGCGCTTCTACTTGTTTCGTGGCTGGCCTCTCCATATTTTCTTGCTCGGT
>CALICZ010000117.1 GCA_938049075.1 uncultured Candidatus Saccharibacteria bacterium | reverse complement strand
CTCCGATGCTCGCCCCGGCCTGACCAATCGTGTGATGGCACGTTGGGCAGCAGCGATTGCTACAGGCTGGCCACTCAAGCATTATCACTATCCAGCATCGCGTAGCCGCTACGTGGGGGTGCCGATTGGCGCTGATTTTCGTCCGCTCACTGCGGCTCAGCGGCAGCAGGCACGGCAGACCTTCTCGCTCGATCCACACAAGCCATTAGTCGTTGCTACCGGTGGTGGTCTTGGCTCGGCCATTATCAATCACGCGGTGCTGCGCGCTGCCGATAACTTGCTAGCTGCTGGCATGCAGGTTTATCTGGTGGCGGGCAAAGGCAATTACGATGCTGCCCAAACCAAAGCGCCGCAGCACCCCGATTTTCACTGCGTACCCTTCGTTTTCGAGCATATGGCGCAATTGCTCGGCGCAGCCGATGTAGTAGTATCACGCGCTAGTGCTACCTTCACACAAGAGCTCGCTGGCCTAGCTCAGGCGGCTATCTTGGTACCGGCTCATCACCTGGGTGACCAGCGCAAAAATGCCGCCATCTATGCTGAAGCCAAGGCTGCTCTTGTTTTACAAGACGACGCCTTAGAGCAGAGCGATGCCCTTAGCCAGGCCATTCTTACCCTCGTGCGCGACCCTGCGCAGCGTCAGCAGCTCGCTCAGCGCCTCCATACCTATGCACGCCCCCACGCCGCCCGCGATGTAGCGCAAATGGTGGTGAAGGTGGCTCAGCGTACTAGAAAAGGATAAAAGTGACCCGACTCTTCTTATAGAAAGGGGAAGAGTAAGAGTGTATCTAAGGTCTCATCATAAAGTACTAGTAAATAATGTAGCATGTTAATTCATGCTACATTATTTTCATTAAAAACACTGCGCCAAGATAAGACAAGCCTCACCCTCACTGGTAAAAGCTATTAACTCCCAAACTCAAATGGCCGATAGTGTGCATCGATTTCCTGCCGCTCTTTAGAGGGAGGCAGCTTGCTGATTGTAATGAGAGTGTCATAAAATTGGTCTAGTATCTCGCCAGACCGCTTGAAAGAGATTGGCATAGCGACAGTATTCCAGAGGTCTTCACACTCTTGTCGAAAGGCCCCATGAAACACTTCGGTGCCGAGTGCTGCGATCAGACGAATCTCGTCTCTTGTGAGCTCTATTGTTGCTCCTTCTTTTGTTGCATGGACTGTCTTCATATGTCGATTTCCCCGCTTAACTGTAGTGCTCCCAGTATGGAGTGGAGAGCAAGAAATGTCAAATTATAATGGGAAGGTGTTAATCAGGCAATTACCTAGTGCTGAAGGGCAGGGGATAGTACCAAGAAGACATCGTTTAATACCTAGATGCTTTTGCCAACAACTAGTCATCTACGGTATAATGGCCTGTAGCATCATGGGCTTTCGCACAAAACAAACACCACCACCAGCGCGCCGCCGAGCTGCCAAAAACAAGAGGGAAGAGCAGCTCCAGCGCACCGCCTACACCTACCGGCGTAACCGTACGCTGACCGGTAGCTTGGTGAGCCGTGTCCCAAGTGCGGGCGAGTCTAAGGCGCAGCTGCGGTCGCCACGTATGCATGCACATGATTTGCGCCGGATGCGCCGCCATGTGGCATTGTCGCTTGGAGTGGTAGTGGGGCTGCTGGCTGCAGTGTGGTTTGCGCTTGATAACGTCATTGCGACACCAGTTATTGCAGGTAATCTCACCAGCAACCATCAGCTCTACCAAGCCAAGATCAACGACTATCTCACTACCCATCCGCTAGAACGCTTTCGCTTTGCGCTCAATACTAGTCGGCTGGCAGCCTATCTCCAGACGCATGATTGCCCCGAGGTGGCCGCAGTGCTCCCAGCTACGCAGCAAGCTGGCTTGGGGCGCAGCACTATCACTCTCGCTATGCGCCAAGCGGCAGTGGTCTGGACGGTTAATCGCCAGCAACTCTTTGTTGAGACTGAGGGCCATGCCTTCCGCCGCGCTTATGGGTCACGGCCAAGCATCGAGGTAGTGGACGACAGTGGTATCGGTACGCGCAATAACCAAGTCGTCGCGAGCAACCAATTTCTCGGCTTCATCGGCAAAGTCGTCGGCGCCGTCCGCCGCCACCAGCTTACCGTCCAAAAGATTACGCTGCCTGCTGGCACGACGCGTCAAATCTACGTTTGGTTTACAGGGGTGGAGTATCCTGTTAAGTTCTCGGTCGATCGCTCGGCTGGCCTGCAGAGCGAGGATGCCGCCCGAGCCATTCGCTACCTAGCGCAGCACCACATCACTCCCAAATATCTCGATGTCCGCGTCAGTGGCCGAGCAGCGTATCGGTAAGGAACTGTTGATAACAAAAGTGCTAGCCTTGTAAATAGTGTGGGTATTAGCGCATCCAGCAAAGGGCAGGGGAGCTACTCTGTAAAACAAGAACAAATTTACAACATTTTATATAACAAAGCATAAAAAATGCAAATACTATACAGGGCAACAGACCTCTGAATAAATATTTTACAGAATCGGTTTCAGTCAAAAAGCATAGATGTTTTTTGCGAAAAAGTCAAATCATGATATCGTATAGTTTTTAATCTCGGTCAACCCAAGCAGGGTAGAAAACATAACAAAAATACCAAACAAATAAAATGTCAAACAAAGCAACCATGGCTAATAGACTGAGGGGCTCGTACCAACACCCAGCATGATACCAGGCAAGCACGAGACCGGAGCATGTATGTGCTCAGGTTTTGCAGTCAGCTTATTTGTTCGATATCAAGCCAATGCGCATACAGTCACAAAGACTGCGCGCAAACACATTCACACGCGAACAAACATAAACATACGTAGCTTTGCGTACGTATGAACATATGCGCAGTGTGTTCCCTCCAATAGAACAAGCGTCTGCTTTTACTTTTGCAGGACATATAAGTGCCCGCGGCTCTATCCTTACTCTCTCTCCATTGGATGGCGCATATATCATAAGTGAACCTACTGAACGAGAAGTAAGATCGATCAATAATCGAAGACATGCGCTCTTGAAATACGTCGTATGCCCATAAAGCCCACATAGTGCCAAACCCAGCTCAATTCCAGCCATAGCTGGGGTCGAAATTAACATATGCATCGTAAAAGGATTATTGTGCGAAGTTATATTACACTCCTAAAGATGATCAATGATACATCTTTTGCGTTTACCCTACTGCTGCGTGGATGTGAATTATTGTGTACGCGTTGATTGCGATACATGGCGACTCATCATTCCCTTGTCTATGGGCGCTGATGTTTATGCTTATGCTTATGCTTTGCTGCTAGCTGCTACTTTTGCTGTGCATGGTTGCTTGCTATATTGTGTAGTATAGTTAATCAGCGCGGTAAGATTGTGAGCTTTCTGGGTATATTTCTATGCGGCTTTAGGTTGTTATTGATTGCTAGCTTAATAGCTTTCATCTAAGCCGAAACCTATATGCTGTGTGCTGCTGCCAGGACAAGTATGACTCTCTGACTGGCCTAAGAGATATAGGCAGAGAGATGGCCTGACGGTGAGCAGAGAGCTACAGCTCAGGTGAGGTATGTCACGAGAACACAGCTCTCGAATATGAGCTTATCAGTGGTAGGTGTTAGTGAAATGAGGCAGAAACAGGGGTAGGGCGGTTGCCGGGGATTTTTGGCGAAAGGGTGGCAGACTCCCCTGCCTTGCCCTGCCCTTTTTGGTTGCTGACTGTTGCGCTTTTGCTGTGTACTTTACTCTGCAAAGGAATAGATACAAGAGGCATGTATGAGCAAATTGTGGCTGTGGGCAGAGTTATCTTGCACACAAAACGGCCGATAAATAAGCCTATGAGCGCAAAATAACCCGTAAATATTCGCAGTCATCATGTGTATACGATATTTGTCCAGGCGGCAAATTACCTCTGTTATAGCTGAGTATATGTAGTGTTCGGGGCGGGAGGGGAGGCCACTTCCCTATCGTTATTTCTCTCAACCTGTAGACTCGAGCTCTCACTTATTTTCAGGCTGTTTGTGATCCACCAAAACAAAGACTTATGCTTTTGTGAGGATGAGCACTGAGATGCGTTTGGCTCGCCCAACACCAATGTGCTCAGGCACCGAGAAATCCGACACTGCTAATCCTGCCTCCGTGGCCGCAGCAATATACTCCTTCATCGGCCGATGAAAGAAAAGAACTCGCTCTGGATGTGCGTCCTTGCCATGAATCCAGAACGGAATTTCAAAGACGTGAGATGTTTGCAGGTTATAGTCAGATACATCTACATCGCTTCTTCCTGGCAGATAGGTATCTGGGTTGGGCAATGTTGCAATAAACGCACCGTCAGCCGCAAGAAGCCGAGCTGCTGCGGCAAAGAATGAATAATGGTTTGGTACACAATGCAACACCATATTTGCCACGAGTGCATCAAAGGAAGCGTTGGGATGGTTGTAGGCATAGTCTTCAAGAGACGTGGCTTCAAATTGAAGATGAGACTGCGTATGCGTTGTGGAAGCAATCTCAATACCTTGATCAGCCGGATCAATTCCAACTACCGTAAAACCAAGTGATGCAATATGGCTGGACAAAAACCCAATGCCACAGCCAACATCAAGTACGCTACCATGACCGTTTGGTAATAATCCGGTCAGTCTCTGCAGAATAAGATGCGAGAGCGCCCGATACGATGGGTCGTCGTTTGAGCCTAATTCGTGCAGACGTGCTGCGGAATTAGCGTTCCAGCGGGCTGCTTGGTCGGTGACGGTGTAGATGTGAGATGAATTGATTGCCATAATGGCAGTATTATAGCATGATATATATATTCCACCTGTTATATCAAACTTCATCTATCGAGATGAATTATCTTGGGTAGACCTCGTGGCATCATTGTAGCCACACTATATAACCAAAAGAGACGAAGCCCTTATCGCTTCGTCTCTTAGTGGCGTATTGTTTGTCTAGAGCTACGCTGCTGCGACCGCCTCTGCTTGCTCCTTGGGTGGTTCGAGGGCGTAAGTGGCTTTGGCAACGCGCTTGAAGAGCGGTTTGCTTTGGAGGTTGAGGAGGATGGTGGTCTCCTTGACCTGGCGGCTCTTGAGAACGCGCTTGACGATCTCGTCGCGGTGCAATGGGCCACCCTCGTCGCGCAAGATACCGGCAATGATATCAGCCACGGTGCCTTGGCTATAGCCCCAGATGTCGAGCGCATAAATGCCGCGACCGATGAGGATAAAGCGCTTGTCTTTGATGAGCTCGTTGTGGATGGCTTGCTTGGTGACGTTACGGCGCTTGAAGGTACTCTCCTTGATGCGCTGAGCAATCTCGCTAAAGTGCAGCGGTTTGCCTTCGTCTAATAGGACGACGTAGATCTTGTCGCGGATATTCTTGGGATTAACGGTTGGCCACTTGCTCAGGCCCCACATATCTTTGAGGTGGGCCAGCTGGGTGGAGAGGCTGGCGAGGCCGCGCACTTGGTTAGGGTTCTCGTAGGTGAGTTGGTCATGCAGCGCTTCGAGGCTGATAGGTGCACCATGCTGCTTGATGGCGGCAACGATCTCATCCACACGGCTTCGCACTGCCTTCTCATCGCCGTATTCGGCAATGGCCAGGCCTTGGTGGTATTTGTCGGTCTCGTTGATGGGGGTGAGGCGGGCTGAGACTTCGCCGATGAAGGCAATGTGGGCACGCTGCTGCACTGTGGGTGTCTCGACGTCTAGCAGACGCTGTGTGATGTCTGAGACGCGCCCAACGCGGCCATTCTCGGAGAGGTCGCGGATGATGAGGCGCTCGGCGTCGTGTAGACCCTCTAGCTCGCCTGCTTCGGCGGCAAGTTTGAGGCGCACCACGATGGCTTTCTCGAGCTGGCGGACGCGCTCGCGCGTAATACCGAGTAGCTCGCCGATCTGCTCGAGCGTTTCGCGGCGCTCTTTGAGGCCAAAGCGACGCACGATGATCTCGCGCTCGCGGTCGTGTTCTTCGCCGACTGCATCAAGGATAGTAGCGATCGACGCGGCAAAAATTTCGGTTGGTTGTTTGGTTGTTTGGTTCATGATTCGGTTCTCCATTTCCTTCTCAGTTGTTTGCGAATGCCCACTCGCACTTCTTACATTTGATTATAGAATAATAGGTGATATAAGTCAATCGTTTCATCATAGAACTATTATAGCACACACTTTACGCTTATGGTAAACAATTTTTTGAGGCTTTTCATTTGCAAGTGATGTGGCGAGCATGACGGGGCAGTTGACGGGCTCGCAGCAATGCGGGATGGCATAGAAAAACCAGCGGCCAGTACAGAGGAGCCGCTGGTATATGAGAGGTCGCCGGGCTAGGCGGTGCGCTTCTTGCGTGTGGTGGTGGTGCGGGCTGCGGTCTTGCGCCGGCTTCGTTTGGGTGGTGCGGCGGCCAAGATTTCGCGGGCTTGCGCCTCATCCAGAGTTGTTGGATCAGTATCCTTGGGTATACGTGCGTTGGTCTTGCCGTCAGTCACATATGGCCCCCAGCGTCCCTTGAGGATTTTGATAGCGCCAAAATCAGCGATGTGCTTCTCTGCCTCGGCCTTGAGCTTGGCGGCGTAGAGCACGCGGGCCTCGGCTTCGGTAATGTCGCGCGGGTCGTGCTCCTTCAGGCTGACGTAGAGCTTGCCTACCTGAATGTACGGCCCAAAACGCCCGACGTTTGCCTTGATAGTCTGACCATCCTCAGTGGTGCCAACAGTGCGTGGTAGTTCGAAGGCCTTGAGGGCTTGCTCGAGCGTGACGGTCTCGATGCGCTCACCCTTGGGGAGTGGCGCAAACTGCGGCTTGGTCGTCTTATCCTCGCTACTGCCCAGCTGGAGCATTGGCCCAAAACGTCCAAAGCGGGCAAAGATCGGCTTGCCAGTCTTGGGGTGGGTACCAACCTCACGGTGAGCACCAACAGTACTGCGGTCGATGTCGCCGGATTTTTCGATGAGCTCGTGGAAGGGCTCGTAAAATTGGCGCAGCATGGCATTGCGCGCAAGCTTGCTGGCAGCGATGTCATCGAAATCGGTCTCGACGCGGGCGGTGAAGCCATAGTCAATAATGGGGTCGAAATGGTTCGTCAAGAAGCCAGCGATCAGCTCGCCCGCTGGGGTGGGCAGTAGCTTGCCACGGGTAGCACCAGTTTTTTCTTGGACGATGCGGCGAGTGACAACAGGGGTATTGTCGCTCGGTGTCTCACCGCTGCGCTCCAGGACGATGACATCACGTGGTTCGCCCTCGCTCTCGCCTCGCTCGGCATAGCCACGGGTCTGGATGGTGTTCATGATGGTGGCGTATGTGCTGGGCCGACCAATGCCAAGCTCTTCAAGCTTCTTGACGAGCGTCCCCTCGGTATAGCGCGCTGGTGGGCGGGCAAAGACCTGCCGCGCCTCGGCCTGTGTAAGCTCAAGGGCGGTGTGCTGGCTGACTGATGGCAGGATGGTCGAATCCTTACCGCCATAGACGCGCAAAAAGCCATCAAACAGCACTGTCTGACCCTTTGTCTCAAATACGAATGTCTTCTCTGACCTCAGCTGCGTGCTGTCGATGCTGATGGTAATGGTGGTGTTTTCTAACTTCGCAGCGGCCATTTGGCTGGCCAGGGTGCGCCGGCGGATGAGGTCGTAGAGTTTTTGGTCGTAGCTACTGCCAGCGACGGATTCGCGGGCGATGTCGGTCGGGCGGATAGCTTCGTGAGCCTCTTGGGCACCAGCTGACTTCGTGGTGAAGGTGCGATTGTGTGAATAGTCGGCACCAAAGTGCTGAGTAATGTATGTATGGCTTGCGGCAATGGCCTGACGGCTGAGATTGACACTATCGGTACGCATATAGGTGATGAGCCCCTCTTGGTAGAGTTTCTGAGCACTCGCCATGGTAGCGCGACTGCCCATGCCGAGCTTACTATTGGCCTCCTGCTGGAGGGTACTGGTGGTAAATGGTGCAGCGGGGTTGCGCGTGCTAGGTGTCTTGGTAATGCTGCTGACGGGGAAACGAGCGCCACTCAGCCCCGTCAAGAAGTCGTGGGCGGCTTGCTCGCTGTCGAAGCGCTGCTTGAGCTCAGCCTTGAGCTCCTCGCCATCTACGACAAAATGCGCCGTTACGCGGAACTGTGCACTACTCGCAAAGTCGCGAATCTCACGCTCACGCTCCACAAGCAGGCGGACCGCTGGGCTTTGCACACGGCCAGCTGATTTGCCACCCGGTACCTTGCGCCACACCACAGGGCTCAGCTCGAAGCCTACGATGCGGTCGAGGATCTGCCGTGCCTGCTGAGCCTCCACGAGCTGCATATCTACGGTGCGAGGTTGTTTGATAGCTGCCTCGATGGCGGGCTTAGTGATCTCGTGGAAGGTAATGCGCTTGGTGCGCTGTGGGTCCAGGCCAAGCACTTCGCACAGGTGCCAGGCAATCGCCTCCCCTTCGCGGTCTTCATCGGTTGCGAGCCACACATTGTCTGCTCCAACTGCCTTCACGGCCTTCTTGAGCTCGGTGATGACCTTCTTCTTGTCTGGATCGATCTCGTAGACGGTCTTGAAGTCGTTTTTGATGTCGATCGGCGGCTGTCCATCCTTGGTCTTCTTGGGGATGGCGCGAATGTGCCCTACGCTCGAGAGCACCTGATATTCCCCGCCCAGGTAGCGCTCGATTGTCTTGGCCTTGGCTGGGCTCTCGACGATGACTAGTTGTGTGTGTTTGCTCATTGATTATCTACTCGCTTGTTATAGTTATATGCTTGCTATTAACCTATCTAATCAAGCGCCTATGATACCGCAAAGTAGAGTGGAATGCAAATGGGGTGCATCTTGAGCCGCAACACTTCACTATCAACTCTCTGGGCAACTCACTGCACAAGAAAATATATGGAGGTTAGCGACTAAAATAGACGGGAAATCTCTGCTGTTATATTCTGGTCGGAATATGTTCGACTTGGTGGGTTATTGTGGGGGTAGCTATAGGTATGAGAGTTAGAACTCGAATGATAATTGCTACACATACCCTCTCCCCCTCCCCGGCTTATAGGCAGGGGTATTGCTGATACTGCGGAAAATATATAAGAAGTCTGGCTACCAATAAAGAATGCTGCACGAATCATCAATCGCATTACCCACGCACACGGCGTTTGCGACGCATACGGGTGCGAGGTTGCCGTGGTGGGGTGTTTGCTGCTGGGGTGGATTTGGTAGATTTGCTGTAGTCTTTGGCCTCGGCGTAATTACCAGCAACATAACGTTCGGCAGCGACGCCGCCAAGGATGGCACCCGTAGCAAACGACCCTAGTTCTGCCACATGAGCATAATGCTCAAGCTTGCTACCCTCAGGGGCAAGAGCCTTAAGAAAATAGGCGGCAACTGTGACATTATCTGCCGCCATGCTAAGTTTGCCTGATTTTGGCGTACGAAAGGCTTCGTCATTTGTGAGACCATGATAGACGGTCGCGCCAGCATTGATAGCATTCTTGGTGACAATTGTTGCCAAAACCGGCTTGGGCATGATGTTGTGCTTAGCGAGCAGTGTAGTAATAATACCCATAGCTGCTTTGTCGCATACAGCGTCAACCTCTGCACCAAAGTCACTTTCTTGGCCAAAGAATCGCGCCGCTGGACCATCTGCTAAGTCGCATATACGACCACCAAGTATCATGAGTGCGCCAATGACCTGGCCAGCTTTGTCGTTCTCCTTTGTTGCAGTGTCAAATTTCTTAGCACCACCGACTACTAACCCTAGCCCAGCAACCGAGATGGCATTTGGCACAGTAAAGATATCTCTCACGTGATATTCGCGCTTGCGTTGTCTTGGGTTTTGCTCTGCTGTCACCATAGTATATGGTACTGTACCATAATACTAAGCCAATGTCCACTGGTTGGTGCCGAGCGAGCGGATGACGCCATTGATCTCCAGCATTGTCAGTGCAATGGTAAACTCGCTGATGGGCGTGCCTAGGCGGCGCTGTATTTCTTCGCCATCACGCAGGCCTTGGCGCAACAGCTTGATGATGGCAGCCTCGAGTGGTGTACTACCCAGTGGCAGAGTGGCATTCTCGCTCTGCTGACGCTGGGGTGGTGTGATGGTCATGACGGCGAGGATATCGGCTGGGCTGGTGGCGGGCAGAGCGCCTTGCTTGAGGAGGTTGTTGCAGCCCTGCGAGAGTGGGCTGGTGATATTACCTGGCACTGCAAAGACGTCTTTGCCTTGCTCGAGTGCATGGGCAGCAGTGTTGAGCGTGCCACTGCGCTCGGCCGCCTCGGTGATGACGACGACATCAGCCAGGCCAGCCACGAGGCGGTTGCGCTCGAGGAAGCTCCAGCTGCCAAAGCGGTAGCCATCCCCCGCCAAGTGCTCCGACACCACTGCCCCACCCTTGGCCACGATATCGCCCGCAAGCGCAGTATGGTTGGCCGGATAGATCCGCGGCAAGCCATTGCCCAGCACAGCGATCGTCGTGCCACCCACTGCCACGCAGGCCTGGTGCGCAATGCTGTCAATCCCAAGGGCGAGCCCACTGATGATGATCACTCCTTGGCGGGTCAGCTCGCGGGCAAATTGCTCCGTCACTTCCCGGCCATAGCGCGTGGGCCGGCGCGACCCAACGATCGCCACGCTGGGGCGGCGCTCCTCGGGCAGCGTGCCAAGGTAGTGAATCTGCTGCGGTGGCTTGGCAATATGGCAGAGTGGATTGAGGTATTGGTGGGCTTGTGGTGTGGTGTGATTGATCTGTTGCATAATTTGTGCTGAAAAGTGTTGACATTTTGTCAAGCGGGTGCTAGTATCATAAGTGATTGATTGAGCGCAAGCTCGTTCAAGTACCTTATACCCCCTATTTTAACATAGTTACCCCAGTGTTTTCACGAAGGTAACGTGTTAGGTTGCACACAATCTGTGCTGTAGTTATCTACCCTCCACTGCAGCACCGTTAGACAGGGTTGTGTGCTTACTAACCCCTTTGTCCAGCGGATCTCGTATGTGTGAGTAGATCACGTATACCCTGATTGGGTGGGACGAAGGGCAAACCAAGCGCTCATAGTGATGCCCACCCTTACTATGAGCGCTTTTTTGTTGGGGTGAGTTGGTGATGGTCTACTCTTGCAGGGGCTATTTTTTAAGCTGATACACTTTGGCATACATAGAGGAGTTATGAATTGCTCTGGATTACGACACTTGCAAGCGAGGCAAAGATAGCTACTATCTCTGGTAGTCGCCACGATCCTAACAGTTTTGGCTCGTCTAGAGGGTCAAGAGTTATTACTGTAGAGACCGTAAGACTCTCGTATGCAGAAGATTTGGTAAGTAGCCCTTCTCTCGCGTTGCTATACTCTCTGGAACGACACAAATCACCTTTGTATTGATGACTTTTGGCTCTCGACAGAATAATAGAATGAGAAAAAACTAGTATTGAGAAATATAGTTGCTGTAGCAGCATTGTGGCTTGTGATGTGTGCAAGAGGGTATATAGCATAGACAGTAGGGGTTACAGGTAGAAACTCCGTGCGATTGACACACGCTTCCATCAGGCATCCTTATATAGCTCAGCACGCACGAAATATATGGCCGAACAATACTTTTCACCATGTTTTTCTCTGTTATTGCGCAGTGAACTGATTATTTATTCAAGTGAGAGATATGCAAGAAAATGCCGTTATACACTAGTGAGCATTAGAGCTGAGCTGTGTTGCTACGTGCTGGTTGCTTGTCTGAAGTAGCGTTTGGATCAACATAGTACTTGGGGATGCTATGAGCCTGGTTTTCTGGCTCTTTCCAGTATGGGCGTGGCTTATCGGATGCATACAGATTGCTCTTACGTGTGTTTGAGGTTGTGCTCTGCTGTGCTTCGTCTTGAGCGGCTTTTTCTGTGACATCTGGGTTAGTAACAAGGTCTGTAGTGATTGCTGGGTTGGTGACAGTAATGAGCTTGAGATGACGCCTATCAATATCGTCATAGCTCACATCGACATTATAAACCTTCTTAAGATACTCTGGTGTTGGGCTAGCGATACTACCCTCTACGACGAGGCCAGCTAGCTGGAATTTATATGGGTCGTCTGAGCTAGTTTGCACAAAGAGTGGCGAGCCCTGCCCTGTGCGATCATTAAAACCGTCTTCTGACGAGACGAGTAGTGTCTTGGTATGAGTAGCATCGTTGTATCCAACAACAAAACCAGACGCAACGATTGGTTTGCCAATCTTGCGTTCAATGATGCCATTCTTTGTATCAGGATCCATCTGGCGGCTTGTTCGCCGCTTAGCATGGTTCTCGTTTTTGTCAGCAAGAGTCAGGGCGACAATGTGTTTGTGAGAAGTGCCATAAGGGCCAGGCATCGGCATGGTGCAGCCACCATTGGGGTGAAATTCTGATTCGTTGGAGCCTATTGTAATGATGCCGATATTGTTTGAGGTGAGATTCTCGAGGTCCTCCGTATTGACGACAGTGAGAACAATGGGATGGCCCTGATCACGGTCATTTGCAGAGTAGGTAATAACACCAGAGTAGAGGATGTCTGTTTCCCCTCCTGATATTCTCACTTTAGTAGCAGTGAGAGCTGGCGCACCCTCAGAGTAGCCGTTTACATCAATACCACTATCGCGGAAGGCGCGTTCCCATGCTTTGTCCTCAGAATTTTCAGAATCAAATGAAAAATCGCTCAGTGTGCGCATGTGGTCAACAGCTGGTTTGTCGTGGCCAAGGTCGGCGCCGTCGTCTAGCTCAGTGTCACTACAGGCTGGTAGTGGGTCGTTGCCTGGGTAGAAGTCCGGGAGACTATTGTAGGCACCATATAACACCAGAGGAGTTGTCAGTGTAAGACTAGCAATTACCGCCCCGCGTTTTCGGCGACGAGACTGCTGTTCATTTGGCGATGGTTGTTCTTGTTTTTTGTGGAGGTAATAGTTCGCGATCTTTCTTAGCCATAATAATTACTATAGTAGTACATTTTGCGTTATATGACAAATATTACAATATATACGATGTGGTATATATATTCCCTGTTGCTCCCCTGTCATCCACTGTATAAATTTGTATTTACCTCCGCAAAGCGCTATAATAGCCAAACCATGACAGGAATGGCAGTTCGAGAACGTAGTTCTGGCTCGCATTCTCGGCTAGAGACGCGGATGGAGCGGCAACAACAAGAGCGGCGTCAGCGATTGTGGCGAGCAATTGGTTGGCGAGCATCGTGTGCGATGCTTGGCGCTACGCTTGCGGGGACATGGTCGTTCGTAGGTGCTCGACTCGAGGCGCGTCAGGCGAAGGAGCCATTGCCAGCCTGTACGACACTGGATGAGTCAATGCTGAAGCCGCATCTGGGGCAGCCAACAGAGATTGCACGCCGCCCCTCAGTCGCGATTGCTGAGGCGCTTGGCGATCGTACAGCCCTCGAGTGGCATAAGCAAGAAGTGTTGCAGGCGGTGCAGCCTTCGGTCGTTAAGATTAATGTCTATGGCAGTGAAGCGACAGACTCTGGTGGAGACTATGGTGGAAGTGGGTTTATCGTCGAGACGCCGGGTGGTTGGTCTGCGGTGTTGACGGCTGGGCATGTTGTGTCGTCTGAGCGCCAGAGAGGTAATATTGCGGTAGAAACGACCAATGGCCATCGCTATGCCGTCCAGAGTGGTTGCTACACTGGCAAAGCAGACGGGCCCCACAGACCAACAGTGCCAGATGTCGCAGCATTAACATTGCGTCACCAGAATTATACGCCTGCTCCTGCACTGCAATTTGCTACTCCCGATGAAACAAAGGCAATCATCCAACAAGGCCAGCCAATGTATGCGCTTGGCTTCCCTATCAATAGCAATAATAGCAGCCCAGCGCAGGTTACACGCTGGCCAGCTAATCAGCCACGCCTCAACGTCCTCCTCCCAGTAGCGCAAGATGGCCCTGAGGGCAAAATAACTGTGGTGGCGGGCATAGAAAAAGCGGTGGACGAGAATGAACCGTATGATCCTGCGCGCGAGGATTCTGTCTTACCTGGTATGTCTGGTGGTATTGTCGTGGCGCAAGTCGAGACAGCAACAGGGACTGAGGTGAAGATCGTTGGCATGACGCAGGCAAGTAATACAGTCGTGGCTGATACAGATACCCTGAAGAGCTATGGTATTATTGCTGATAAGAAAGAGACAGCAACATACAAGCCGCGTCTGACATATCTTGGGAGTGTGAGTGAGATGATGGGGCCACTTGCTGCGATGGATAAGCAGCAACCACTGTGGCGAGCTGTGACATTCGCCGCAGACATGGTGCAACCTTCCTGATACATTGATGCATGTGCTATACTAAACCACTATGAAACATCTCTGGCATTCTCATCACCCTTTTCGTATTTTTTGGTTTTCGGCACTACTGACGGTGCTGCTGGGCGGGGCAATTTTTGGCCATTTGGGGGTGAGTGGCTTGTGGCTGTTTACCATCCTGGTACTGCTAGAGGTGACCTTCAGCTTCGATAATGCCGTCATTAATAGCCGCGTCTTGGCTAGCCTGAGCCCGCTATGGCAAAAGATTTTCCTGACGGTGGGGATCTTTATTGCAGTGTTTGTGGTGCGTTTTGTGCTGCCGATCGTCATTGTGATGGTGGCAAGTGGGCACGACTTCTTAACAGTGGTCGATCTCGCGCTGCATAAGCCAGCAGAGTATGGGCACATCCTCCACGCTGCGTCGCCAATGATCGATGCCTTTGGTGGGGCGTTTTTGATCATGATTGGTCTAAGTTACTTTATGGACTATAACAAGCGGGTGCACTGGATGCGGCACGTCGAGCCATGGCTAGCCAAGGCGGGGCGCTTTGAGAACCTCAAGGTATGTGTGATGCTGACGGTGGCAGCAGTGCTGTACTTCACGGTAGAGCGGCAGTATGAGTCGGTGGTGCTGATCTCATCCATCTTGGGGATCTTGCTGCATATTGGGCTAGAGCTCTTTGGTTCGTTCTTCCATGACGATACGGCGCAGTCTCTCAAGGCCAAGACAGGCTGGGCGGCCTTTGCGAGCCTGATGTACTTGGAGGTGCTGGACGCGAGCTTTAGCTTTGATGGGGTGATTGGTGCATTTGCTATCACCAGTAGTATTGTCTTGATTGTAGCGGGCCTTGGGGCGGGTGCCATCTGGGTGCGTTCGCTCACGGTCTATCTGCTGCGGACGGGTGCGCTGGGCAAGTATAAGTATCTTGAGCATGGTGCGCACTGGGCCATTATGGCGCTGGGCGTGATGATGATCGCCAAGCTCTTCCATGTGGAGCTGCCCGAGTGGGCAACTGGCGGGCTGGGCCTTGTCTTTATTAGTCTGGCAGTCGGCAGTAGCATCCTCGAGGCTCGTGCCATTAACCTTCAGACTGCAACCGCAAACACTGTCCACCACGCCGAGCAACACCTCAAGCGTGGGGTGAAGAAGATTGTGAAGCGGTAGAATAGCTAAATATAAAAATCCTACCTTCTTGACACTAATCTCTTCTTCTCTGTTGTCAATTTTCTTGCAAGGATTGAAATGAGCTGCTAGTTCGCATGTTTTGGGTAGATAAAGTACGAGATGTTGCTATAAACAAAAGCCACAAACTCACCACTGAGACATGTCGTCCGTCGAGAGATAAAATACACTCGAAATAATGTACTATACTGACGGCTGGTACGTCACACTCGTCGCTGCTATGTCTCCCGCAAGGAATTGCGCAATGAGAGAGGCTGACTGCTCAGCTGCCCACTGTTGCAAAAGGGCTCGCTCATCTGAGGTAAAGTTACTCAAGACGAAGTCAACATCACCGACTTGCTGCCGCATTTTATTGTCTGTGCCAAGGCGAAGGTGCCAAAAGTTTTGCCCAATATGCCGGTGGAGCGACTTAAGTCCATTGTTGCCTGCGCTCTCGCCGCCTCGCCTAACGCGAATTTTGCCAAAATCGAGGGCCACATCATCGTGAATAACGAGCACATCGTCGAGCGATAATTTATAAAAATCCATGATTGCCCGCGCTGCGACCCCTGTTTCGTTATAAAATGTGGTTGGTTTGGCGAGGATGACCTTCTCACCGCCGTGTGAAGACTCGGCCAGCTCAGCATTAAATCGGCTCTTTGGGATAAACTGCACCCCCTGCTCTGCTGCATAAGCGTCGAGGATGATGAAACCAGCGTTGTGCCGGGTGGCAGCATAGCGCGGGCCAGGGTTGCCGAGAGCCAGGAGCAATTTCATACGTATTAGTATAACATGGATGGATACTGAGCCATGCTATACTAAACCCATGGCCCAGCGCGATAATGATCTTGAATTTAGCCTCAATGCCGCCTTTGATGAGCAGCGCACCCAGCCTGGCCTGGTGCCGCTCTACCTCATCAATGGCTCACTCGGGGCGGGCAAGACAAGCGTGCTGGAATATCTTTTGCGTCAGCCGGAGTTTGCTGGTTCGCGCGTGATTGAGAATGAATATGCCAATGAGAACGTCGATGGCTACCGGCTGGAAGGCCTGGCGGAGCTTGTGACGACGCTGGCGGGCGACTGCGTGTGTTGCTCATCTAAGCATGCCTTGACGCGCATGCTGCTGGACTTTTGCCAGTCGTCCCCTGCCCCGGTTTTTATCGAGGCAACAGGAGTCGCGCGGACGATGAACTTGGTAGAGAAGCTCATCAATGCCCGAATCTTCGACAAATACGAGCTGCTGCAGAGCTATTATGTCATCACGGCGCACGAGATTTTGCACGGTATTGAGCCAGCTCACGAGGTGGAGCTGCAAGCTGCCGATACAGTCCTTATTACCAAAGAAGATCTCCTGCGCGGCGATGATCGCACCACCTATGATACTAAGCGCCGCGCCCTGCCCTACGCGCGGGTGCTGTCTGCGCCGCATGGGCATTTTGACCTTAGCAAGATCACAACGTCGTCAAGTCTACTCACTTTCTTCGACACCTATGATGGCGAGCTTGCCGTGCCAGATAACCCGACCTATAGCGTCATCGATATGTCGCAGCTCACTGCTACCGAGGCAGCCTTTGAGACGCTGTGGCTGCAGCTCTTTGCGACGTATGGGCTGCGCCGGCTCAAGGGTTGCTTTATTGATGAGCACGGCGCGCGCCGGCACATCGAGGCTACACCCGAGCAGATTCAGATCACCACTGGCCAACCTAGCGAAGCGCCCAAGCTGGTCTGCATTGGCACCCACGCCAGCAGCATCACCCGCGATGGGCTGGCGGCGCAGCTGATGATGTTTGGGTAAGGTGATTAATATCAATTGCTAGCTTGGGTGTGAAAACCTCTTATTTTCCCTGTGTCGTATTACACCTGTGGCTTGGTACGTTTAGTGGTAGGGCTACCACTTTTTTTGTGCTGGCTGCTGACGGAGTGCTTTATGGATAATTTCGAGATAGAATTTATTCGCCGACCCATCAGTTAGCGGGTCTATAGAGCGAACTGACAAGCAGGAGAATATGCGCAGCAGAGCAGCCGCTGGTAATTCTGGCGGCTTGTCAGTTCGGAACCTATACTGAGCGAGCATGTTCAAGCTCGCTCAGGGCATGCAATGTGTATGAGCAGAGGAGTTCAGACATTTGTCTGAACTCAGTGAATTCATCAACACACACTGCTACAGTGTGTGTTGCGAGCTCAATACAGGCGTATAGGTGTTCTCCTGGGCGGAGAGCACTGATAGCAGCGTCGTACATGAACGTGTTGAGCTTACGCCCGACGCGTCCTTGGCTTACACTAACACCGGGGTTGTAATATGTGCCCATGACACTTCTTTCTCCTCATCCAGGCGGAGTGCCCGTGTCTCCTCTCGAGAAAACACTGCTCGGACGTCCGGATGGCGGCCAGCAAGATGAGGTTATCGGGCGCTATCTATTGTATGCACTACTAGTACCTAGACACTAGCGCCAGAGAATCTCACCTTGCTGGCTATTCTCCCGCTTGTCAAAAAACACTTTTGGTCAAACACGATAGGTTTGTCAACAAAAGCTAATATATATATCAATAATTGATCACGCCGTCAACTTCTTTTTATATGTAGCACAGCACATCATGAACGCCTCGTAGCACGCGCTTGTGAGATTATAATTATCGCTTGGCGGATCTTTCGGCGTCTTTGGCTTGCTTATATGCTTTGGTAACAGGTTCGAGACCACGCTTAACGCGCTCGCGGTTGGCTTTGAGTTGCTTCTCGTCGCGGAAGGAGAGCTTGATGGGGGTGCCAGTGTAGTCGTAGGTGTCGCGGATGCGCCGCTCGAGGTAGCGCTTGTAGCTCCAGTGGACGAACTTGAGGTTGCTGCCGTAGATGACAAACCACGGTGGGTTGGTGTCTGTCTGGACGATGTAGCGCAGCTTGGGGTGGGTATTCTTGAGGCCAGCTGGTGGGTGCTTCTGCACAGAGCGCTGCAGGAGGTCGTTGAGGGTGCGCGTGGTGGTCTTTTGCTGGCGATGGGTAGCAATGCCAAGGGCGAGGTCGAATAATTTCGTCACATTCTGACCCGTAACAGCACTGGTAAAGATGAGTGGCGCCCACGGCGTGAAGTCGAACTGGGCAGAGATCTGTGGGGCGAGTGCATCGCGTGTGTAGGCGTCTTTGCCTTCCACAGCGTCCCATTTGCTCACGACAATGGCCATGCCCTTGCCTGCCTCGGCAATGATGCCTGCGAGCCGTTGGTCGAGAGCGGTGTTGAGCTCATTCACGTCCATCAGGAGGAAGCAAATATCGGCCTCCTCGATGGCAGCCAGGGTGCGCAAGACGCTGAACTTCTCGATGCCCACCTCTTGCTTGCCTTGGCGGCGAATACCAGCGGTGTCGATCAGCTCGATGGTTTGCCCCTGGTAGCGCAAGCGGATGCGATTGACATCGCGCGTGGTGCCCGCCACCCCGGCCACGATGGCTTGCTGCTTGCCCGCTAAGGTATTGAAGAGGCTGGATTTGCCGACATTGGGCCGGCCGATCAAAGCGATCTTGAGTACATCGCTCGGCTCGGCTTGGCGCTTCTCTGGGATGTGCTGGCAGATCTCATCCAGCGCATCGCTAATGCCACTGTTGTGCTCGGCACTGGTGCGAATGATACTCTTGATGCCAAGGCGGAGGAATTCACTGGTGGGCAAGCTGCCCCGCAGGTCGGTTTTGTTGGCAATGAGAATGACGGGTTTGCGACTCTTGAGGGCGGTCTTGGCGACACGCCGGTCTTCGTCACTGGGGTATTCGGTGCTATCCACCACGACGAGAATGACATCGGCTGCGTCGGATGCATCGGTGATTTGCTCTTGAATACTTGCCTCAAACTCGTCTTCGGCTGGCTTAAGGCCAGCGGTGTCGACGAGCCAAAACTCATGCCCATGGTAGGCTGCCTTACCCACCACCCGATCGCGCGTCGTGCCGGCCTCGCGCGCCACGATAGCCTGCTGCGAGCGCATCATACGATTAAACAGCGAGCTCTTGCCGGCATTGGCACGCCCGATGATTGCAACGGTAGGAAGTTTGGTAGCCATAATGCTCTCATTATATCATGAAAGCGCGCGAGCGGATTTGCAGCGCCCTCTCCCCTCTTGTACAATAAAAGAACGAGTGCGGCAACGGGCTCACTCTCATTGATAAAGACTGAAATATAAGGAAGTGTGTAATGACCAATGAGATACCACAGCCAGCCTATACTACCCTATTGCGCCAGTCGATAGAATATTTGGATGAGAGCTTAGATCAACCACAGCTGATTGACAGCCTGGGTGCGCTGGGCGTCTCGGCAGCAGCGCTTCAGCAGCGGGCGGCGATGCTGACGGTTGCCGATGTCCGCACAGATGCCACGCAGCGAGAACTCGATGACCATGATGGTGCAGAGCCGCGCCTCTTCCAGCGTGATCACCAGGTGCAATCGCTTGATGGTTGGCATCGGCGCGACATCATTCCTCTTGCAATTGCGCCAGAGACGCGCGATGTCTGGACGGATATGACCGACCCTATGCCGCTGCAGCGGCAGCAGGCTGGCGTAGCGCATGATGCCCCGTGGCGGCTTGGCGCGGCCAAGTGGTACTATGCGCCAAGCCGAATTCTTGCCGCACCACACATGTCGGCCCAGGCGGCACTAATCAGAATACGTGGCACGTATGCTGCATGCATTGTTGATATGGGGCGGGTTGGGCGCACTCCCATGCATGCTCGGCCGAATATTGTGATGAATCAGACCAGACTACCTCTCCATGATGATAGCGAGAGCGCGCGCATCATCACAGCCGGTGCACTCCTCCATGAGTTAAGTCACGCTAATGACGCCATTACCGCTCCTTGTACACCCTGGGGTGAGCCACCATATGCACTGTTCTCTTCTGAGCTTAAGGCGTACACATTACAAGCACGGTTCCTGCGTCAGCATAATATACCACCGTGCCGTGACTTATCGGCTGTGCAGCAGATCGAGACGATCCGGGCACGCATCAACCGCCCAGAACAGCCCTTTGACAAAAACCCCACTATCATCCAGGCACTTGGCGCGGCTGGCGTCCTCTGGCGGATGGGGCCACGATGAGTAGAGGTTAGCTATTGAGAATGATATAGCGACGCACGGTAAAGATAATAACGGTGAGCAAAAATGCAATGCCAATGATGAGAATAGCTAAGCTCACAACATAGAGCCACAGCGGGAGAGGCCGCTTTTTCTCTGGAGCGTCTTGAGCATCTTTGTCTTTTTTCTTGTGCCATGGCCGCCAGACCAGCCACCACGCGCCAACACAGGCAGCGATAATGATAATCTCGATAGCTAAGGCGTAAAGGTCGAGACCATAGCGGGCGTGATCACCAAAAGGTATCATGCGCGGCGGGGTGGGTGTCTCGCTCCAGAAGTGATCATCCTTGGGGTCGAAACAGAGCGTGCGCTCGTGGAGTGGACTAAGCAGCCAGGTGACGGTGTCATCCGTCACATAACGGAGCCTGTACCGTGGGGTTGGGTCTTTAAGAATAGGCATACACATATATTGCTATTGTATATTATTTTTTGCTGAGAGTGCAAGAAGGTGCTGCTCTATTGCGCAGCGACGTCTTCCCACTTACCTCGCGGTAATTTGCCTAGGCTATAGCTACCAAAGTGCGTGCGGTGCAAGCGCGTGACGGTGTATCCCAGAGCGGCGAAGGTGCGGCGGATCTGGCGGTTGCGGCCCTCACTCATGCTAATGTGCCACTCGGTGCGGCTATCGGGTCGGAGACGGGTGAGGATGAGCCTGCTGGTGCCATCGGCGAGCTGGATGCCGTAGTCGCTGATCATCTGCTGGTGGAGGGGTTCGAGTGGGTGGTCGAGCCGAACGCGGTATTCTTTGACCTTGGCAAACTGCGGGTGGGTCATGCGGTAGGCAAAGTCGCCATTGTTGCTGAGCAAAAGCAGGCCCGAGCTATCGGCATCGAGCCGGCCAACGGGCTTGAGCGTGTGCAATTCTGGCGGCAAAAGGCTGTAGATGGTGGGCTGAGACCCCTGTTGCTTGCGCGAGCAGACGTAGCCTACTGGCTTGTTGAGCATGATAGTACGGTAGGCAACCTGCTTGGGCAGTGGTGTGCCCTGTACCGCTACCAAGCTACCCGGCTGGAGGCGGGCACCGAGCACGGCTACCTCGCCATCAACCACGACATCTCCAGCGGCGATCAGGTCATCCGCTTGGCGGCGCGACAGGCCCAGCACGAGCGCAATATGTTTGTTGAGGCGAGTAGTCGACATGCCTCTATTATATCACCCAGGACGTGCTGGCCGAAGGCTCGGCTCTGTGCCGCTGACTCTCTCGGCTAATGCTGATGGGTATGATGCGACCACGGCTGAGTAAGCACTGAGACAATGCCCCGTGTGCCGCGGAGAGCAGCCTTGCCAATAGCACGAATGCAAGTGAAGAGCAGGCTATGTTTGACCTCTGGCACATCAAGTGGGTACTCAAGCGATGGATGCTGGCGGCTATCGGCCTGTAGCGGGTCGCCGCACTGCGCAGCAGGGTCAGTGACAGGGTCATCGGTAGGTTGTTCATGGAATGGGTAGTCGAATGGTGATCGATCGGGCATAACAGGCTCCATGCATGATGATTACCTAGTATAGCACGTGTGGAGCGATATAGATACGCTTTTTAGTGCGACCCAGTTGATGGTGCTGCCCGCTCAGTCTCTTCGAAACTGAGGTTGTCGTGGCTGTGCTGTATGGCCGGCGCTGGGCGCGAAGGCACGGCTACTGGCTGAGGCACTGATGCTGCATGATGAATGGCTGATGGCTGAGGTGCTACAGTGGTGGCCTGTGTTGGAGCAGAATGCGCTGCAGCGACGGGAGCTGGGCGGATGGCATCGTAGAGTGGATGATCGACTGGGGAGACCGACGGATGAGCGGCTACACTGCCCTGAAGCAACGCTGCGGCTAGTGCATCAGATGGGTCTGCAGCAATGGCCTGCGGGCTGTGCGGCGCAATGGCTGCACTATCAGTAGCAGGATGAGCTGGTGAATCCTCGTGATGCTCGTGGTGAGCGGCCGGTGGCTGGGCTGCGGCGACTGGCGCAGTATGGCTTGGCGCTGGTACGTCGTATGTTGTGGTGGTTGGTACTGGTGGTTCAACTGGAGATGGAGTCGGAATGGTGTCCATCTGCTCGGTGAGGTTGGCCACGGCGTCCGTCACGAGCTGGTTTTGGCTTGGCTGGTAGGCGGCTGCATCGGTATTTGCTTCGTCATCGGCCTGCTGCGTGCTTGTGTGGAGAGCTTCGGCTAATTCGGCTTCGTCGTCGGCTGGAGTGTGGGTGTAGTGAGCAGGCTGGCTCGCCACAATGTGGTGGTGTACATCTGGAATACCTGATGGCGCTGTGCTATGCGGCGCAATAATATCGTTGATGAGCGGTGGGCGCATCGCTGGCTGGCGGTGTGTGTGGGTGCGGAGCTTCGGCTGGGCTTGGCGCGCTACTAGCAGGGGCTGGGTGCTCATCATGATGCGTGACAATCTCGGCCTCTGGTGCCTCTTCGGCTGGCGGCAAGGTAAATGGCTGTGGCGTGGTGGGCCCGGCCGGTGGTGTGGGCGTGGCGGGCTGTGGAGCACCATTGGCGGCATCGAGCTCGTTATCTATTAAGCTGGCATAATCTGGCCTCGGCATAGAAGACTGCAGCGGGTGGATCACTCGCTCACCCAGGCTGGCCGGCCGTGGTGTAGAGAATGGCGCTGTGGGTTGTGGCAGTGTGGTAGGCTGGGGCTGACTGGCTAGTGGCACTGGGTTGGCTGGTGCGCTTGGCTGAGGTTCAGGAGTGGTATGTGCTGCTGGCCGGTGGCTCACCCCTGTATCGCCAAGGACGTCGTGCACAGCACGCACTACATCTTCAATGCCAACCTGCGATTTGACGAGGTAGCGGTCTGCTCCCAGTGCCTCGCCGCGCATGCGCTGGTCTTGGCTCGAGAGTGCCGTCATGATAATCACCTTGATGCCACGCGTCTCGGTGGTGCTGCGCAAGATATCGAGCATGTCGAAGCCACTAATCTTGGGCATCATCACATCGCTGATGATGAGCTGTGGACGTTCTTTGATAGCCATGGCGAGTGCTTCTTCCCCATCGCCGGCCGACACGATGTCATACCCCTCGGCCAACAGGCGTACTCCGTATATTTCGCGCAGGCTTTTGTCGTCTTCGACAAGCAGAATCTTAACCTTTGTCATATCACCCTCTATTGTACGCAATTGTCGGCAAAAATACCATAGTGCTTGTGGTTTTTTTGAGAGGAATTGATATAAAGCGCTGCTCTGGTGATGGGTCTGGCGCACGGTTGGCTTTGTGCGAAGAGATTGACAGAGCGCTGGTAGTGATTTGCCAATAGGCGCACATACCTGAAATTGCAAAACATTCCCCTGCTCTTCGTAGTAACCCCACTACAAGAAAACATCGAGAAACTCGCGACCAAGCCAAAGAAAAGAGCTTTGCTCTATATTCTGGCTAGCATATGCTAGGTTTGGTAGGGCTACTGGGGGTAGCTATTGACTATAAATCAATCCTGTGGTATCATGTTGTTCCTAACAGAGGAAGATGAATATGACAACACCACAAAAAATGCGACACGCCAGGGCTCCACGTCGGGCACGACACAAATATGAGAAACCAAGTCGGGTTGAGCGTTTTGTTGAAGAAGCACAATCGCCCGAGCAATCCTCGTGGTGCGGGCAAGCGGCGCGGGTGCTAGGAATGATAGCTACCGTTGGTGCTACCCTGACAGCCGCAGCAGGTGTCAGTATCTATCACGACAGTGGCGATATAGAGGCGGTTGGTAACCTGCTCAACCCAGTTGCTGAGTACGTGAGGACGACAGATGAGGACATTGCTGGTGCCAAAGGGTTATCAAACAGTATTGCGCTTGAAGGTCGCCAGATGGAAGAAACAACCATGCACTGGGTGGCGCGTGGTACTGAGGCGACGGCTCTTAGCTCTATCACGCTATATCTGCTCAATGAGCGAGCGCACAGATCTTCACGCAAGAAGGCTCAGCCATAAGCGTGTGATGGACGAGAGCTTTACCTCCCAGTATTTGGTAGGGTTCACTCCCCTTCTCGCTTTTTGCTACAGGAGGGGTACTAGTAGCAGGTTTTAATATAAAAGAGGCCAGTATTGTGGAAAATATCGGCCTCTATAATTATTTCGAGATAGGCGTGAGGTTTACCGCACTGCCCGTGGTGGCGCAGCAGAGCGCGGCGTGGTGAGGACATCACGGACGCGAGTAGGGCTGCGCTTGGGTTGGCTGGTGGCGATAATGTGCGCCGTGGGCGATGTACTGGGCGTAGGTTGCGGTGTGGTA
>CALICZ010000116.1 GCA_938049075.1 uncultured Candidatus Saccharibacteria bacterium | reverse complement strand
CGTGCGCGGAAGACGATTCTACCCTTCGTGAGATCGTATGGGGTTAACTCGACTTCCACGGTATCGCCTGGGACCAAACGGATGTGATGCTTGCGCATCTTGCCGCTGATGTGAGCGATAATGCTTAGGCCGTTCTCTAATTCTACCTTAAATTGCGTATTAGGCAGTGCTTCCACTACCTTGCCGCGCAATTTGATAACTTCTTTCGAACTTGCCATAGATATACAGCTTCGTATTATACGCTATTTCTCTGTAGGAGTAAAGAGAAGTAGTCAGCTTTTTGCATCATTTATTGTGAGATTATGGACAGCACTATTCATATATCAGAATAGAGCCGTAAGAGGGGTAGCTTTTGCGATAAGTAACTTCTAAACGTAGCATCACCCTCTATGCTTTCATGGTGTATAGGCTTAAAAACTCACCATCATTTCACAGTCCCTATTCCACCACGGTTCTGCATTCCCTCTTTCTATATCCGAATTGCAATAATGAGGCGCTATGCCACTCATAACGCACGTTCTAAAGGCTCATGAACGAATTATTATAGAATACCATATCAAAAAATACCACCACAGACGGAGGTGGCGGTATTTTTGTGAGATATACTAGTGATAGCCTTATGCCTTTGCGGCAGTACGCCGCCTACCGAGTAAGCCACGCTTCTTTGGCTTAGTATCAAGGTCATCGACCGAGAAGTCGTCATATGTTACCATCAGCGCTCGTGAGTTAATCTGACGGAGTGTCTCAAGGCCAACCGTCACGACAATGAGCAAGCTCGTACCGCCGATTGCCATGTTGTTGGCATTAATGCCAAGCTGCGCAAAGACGTAGTCGATCGCAAACGGAATGATGGCGATGAGCCCCAGGGCAAGCGACCCAAACAGGTTAAGCCGATTGACGGTGCGTGACAGATATTTTTCGGTGGTTGGGCCAGGGCGAATCCCCTCAATGAAGCCACCTTGGTTTTCAAGACTCTCCGTAATCTCGCTCGCATTAAAGACGATACCGGTGTAGAAGTAGGTAAAGGCAATGACGAGTAAGAAGTAGATCGATGGGTAAATAAGCACTGTCAGACCACCTGTGGCATATGTTTGAGCGGTGGGTGCCTGGAACCACTGGATAAGGTTATTTGCTAATTGCTGATTTGCACCAGGTGTCGCATGTAATAGCTGCCCCACAAAAGCTGGCAAGCTGAGGAATGCCACTGCAAAAATAACTGGTACCACACCTGCAGCGATGAGCTTGATAGGCAAGATACTCTTAATGCCACCATACGAGCTGTTACCGCCAACCCGCTTGGCATAATTGATCGTGACAATGCGCTGTGCTTCGTTAATCTTAACGAGGAGATAAAGTAGGATGAGGCCGATCGTCCCAAGGACAACTACTGTCCAGAAGGTTGTCGGGTTAACGGGTAGTGAGAACCAGCCAAAGACGCTGAGCGAACCATTCTGAGTATTAAAGAGCGATGAGTAGATTGACCCAAAGGTGGTTGGCAGCTGACTAATTACACTAGCGAAGATGAGTAGGCTAATACCATTACCAACGCCCTGCTCTGTCATCAGCTCACCGAGCCACATCAAGAGCAGCGAGCCAGCAGTGAGCGCCGTTACTGCGACAATCCACTCGTGAAGCGAGCCTGCCACCGTACCAGTCGTACTCCCAGCCAGGACCGATTGGCGCAAAAAGTAGATGATACCGATCGATTGAGCAATCGCCAGCGGCACACTAGCGATACGCGTCCACTGATTGATCTTGCGTCGGCCCGACTCACCATCTTTGTGCATCTCCTCAAGGCTTGGAATGGCTTTGGTAAGGAGCTGGGTAATAATGCTGGCGTTGATGAATGGCCCAAGGCCGATCAAAACAATAGACAGCTGGGCCAATGCTCCACCAGTCAGGATGTTTAAGAAACCACCAAAGTCACTCGCCGATACGACATTCTGGATAATATCCTTAAGTCGGCTTGGTTCGGCCAACGGTACTGGCACGTGCGCCAAGAAACGATAGGCGACGATAAGCCCCAGCACGATACCAAGGCGTTTTTGCATGTCTTTATTTTTGAGCGATCGAAGAATAATCTTCCAGTTCATATATTGCCCCTTTTGCCACTAACTACTATAACGCTATATCTAGTACAGTATACACGAATTGCTCTAGAAGCGAAAGGGTCAGTTGTCAATCCGGCTTTAAGCTCAAAAATATGCGAGAGATTCGTGCTTTTGTAGCTGATGTTCGGATACAGACTAACGGCAGCTCATAACAAATAGCGCACGATGTATATTCTCATGATATAATGCTAGATGTATTATTAATTTACTCTGATAATTTAGCTTGTTTCGATCTTGCTAAAGTTACAGAGTTGCACATAAAAGGAGGAGCAATGGCTCAAAACAACCAAGGGCTCAAGATTCGGATTCGCCTCAAGGCATACGACCACAAGGTGATCGACCAATCAGCCAAGCAAATTATCGACACTGCCCTGCGCACTGGCGCAAACGTCGCAGGTCCTGTGCCACTACCAACGCGGCGCAGCAGCTACACAGTAGTAAAAAGCCCGCATGTATACAAGACTGGCGGTGAGACATTCGAGATGCGTGTCCACAAGCGCTTGATTGACATCACCAATGCTACACCCAAGACAATAGACAACCTTCACAACCTCAGCTTGCCAGCTGGCGTGGATGTCGAGATCCGGATGTAGCGTTTGCTATAAGTAATTGAAAAAGAGTGATAACAACTATCACTCTTTTTTGATTTTACATCGTTTACGTATTTTTATCAGGTATATCGTGATGTCTCATTTCCTTTGCTACCCCTTCCTGCATGAGATCGTTATAGTCGAGTAGTACTGGTTGCATGGCGTTATAGATCGTTTTTGCAATTGCTTGATGATGACCCTCAATTGTTATGTGGGTATTAAAAACAGCATTCTTGAGGAGTGAAACCTTCGCTACATTCATAACCATTTGTAGATCTATTTGGCGGCATACTTTGATAAGATCCTCACTATTCACTATCGGTTTTTTATCATCAAATCGTTTAATTATCTGCCGCGTTATCCACTGATGAAACTGCTCTGCTGTCTTTGTTTCATTGTTAATCCGCCACAGCACTGCCTGCCGAGCAATCTTAAATATCTCAGGTGGCACTCCTTCATTTGCAAGCTTTTGTAACCCCTGCCACAGTTTTTTCTCAAACAGTGGCATGTTGTTATCCTCGACAATATAATGAATCATAAATCGATATGATTGCCCAGTTTCACGAACAAACATATTAAACAATCGGCAATACTTTGCCTCGCATTGCGCTTGGTATAGTGGATGATCTTTGAATGAATCGTCAAACCACTTCGACGCCGTAAATAACACCAATATGCATTCTGTAAGCATCCGAATGCTTATCTCCATGAGTGGATTCTGTACGGAGTTGAGGCGAAATCCGTGAATGCCGATTGTGTATGATGAGTCCCCGCCCTGGAGGAACTTTGCTGAATCCCGGGGCACAATAATTGACCCGTAGCGACCTTGCTGCGTTATGGTCTTGAGGCGGCTCAGCTGATAGAGCGGAAATCGCTGCCCAACCGTGGCACCATCACAGGCTTGCTCAATCGCCCGTAGAATTACCGTCTCATCCCAATCAGGTGCG